>WANT01000029.1 GCA_015521685.1 Aeropyrum sp. | reverse complement strand
CTTTCAAATCTATATCGTAGATTCTGCACTTTGTTTTGTTGGTGTGTGTGGAAACTGTCGGGGGCTTGTTCAAATTCTATTCATTAGATTTTCCCTATAGGCCCCCGATTCTTTCCGCTCATATAGGGGGTTTTATGAGGGGTTATAAGTTTTTTGTTGTTTTGGGTTGTAAATATGCCTTGTGGCTTCGTCTTGGGTTTTGTTGTTTGGTGTTGGTGTTCCTGTGGTTTCGGTGTAAAGGTCCTGGGTTTGATAGGTGCTATTTTGCTTTTCGCTAGTGTTGTTGTATATGTTTCTCCTGTTTTGAGGGGGTTTGGTTTATCTGTCTTTTTAAGTTTTTTGGTCGCACTTCGATAGTATGGTGTGGTGGTTTGGCATCCGCATCCTCTCTTGGGGGTGTTGTTGCTAGCGAGTCTTCTCTTGCCAGCGCTATTGGAGCTGGTGTTCTGGGTTCTGGCGGTGGTGCGGTTGACGCTGCTGTGGCTGTCGGCCTTTCGCTTGCAGTAGTTGTTCCTCACCTGGGTGGTGTGGGCGGGGATTTCTTCATGCTTTATAGGAGTCCTGAGGGCAGGGTGTACTTTGTAAACGGCTCTGGCTTCTCTCCCGCCCGCCTATCTAGGGATGAGGTCCTGGGCCGGGGGCTGGGCTCGATCCCCCGCGAGGGCCCTCTGGCAGCTACTGTCCCGGGGCTTGTAGGGGGGCTCTATGAGGCTTGGAGGAGGTTTGGCAGCCTTGAGTGGGCCAGCCTGGTAGCCCCGGCTAGGAGGCTCGCCGCCAGGGGATTCCCGCTGCCTAGGGGTACGTGGAGGTCTGCCAACGCTAGGAGGGAGTGTCTTGAGAGGGATCCCGGGAGCCGCGAGGCTTTGAAGGACATATTGATTGGGGAGCCAGGTGGGGCTGTGAGGATGCCGGGGCTGGCTGCGCTGCTCGAAGGGGTGGAGGAGGATCCATGGTACTTCTATAGGGGAGAGCCCGCCGAGGCTCTGGAGGAGTACCTCGCTAGTATTGGCGGCGTTATGACGAGGGAGGACCTTAGGTCCTACAGGCCCCTCACCGCGGAGCCCCTAGAGGGCGAGTATAGGGGGTGGAGGCTGTACGAGATGCCGCCCAACACTCAGGGGGCGACGACGCTACACCTACTCTACATGCTCGAGGAGGAGGGGGTCAAGGGAGAGCCTTTCCGCAGAGATAGAGTGCTACAGCTAGAGAGAATGGCTAGGGTTGCCTACGCCGTGAGGGACCGCTACATAGGAGACCCCCAGTACATGAGCCTCACCCCAGAGGAGCTAGCATCGAGGGATGTATTCAAGAGGCTGGCCGCCGAGCTATCCAACCCCAATAAGCCTGGAGGAGTGGAGAAGGGTGACACCACGTTCTTCGCGATAGCTGACGGGGAGGGTGGAGTGGTCGCCGGGATTCAGAGCCTCTACTACCCCTGGGGTAGCTGCGTCACCGAGCCGAGATTCCAGGTAACACTCAACAATAGGGCTCTGGGCTTCACGCTTGAGGAGGGACTCCCGAGAAGCCTTCGACCCCGGGCTAGACCTCTCCACACTCTCTCCGCGGTTGTAATGGAGGGGGAGGGCCGCGTAGTGGCTCTAGGGGCGAGCGGCGGCCTCCTAAGGCCCCAGCAGCATGCACTATTCGTAACTAACATTATAGATTACAGTATGGGGGTGTATGAGGCGATAAACGCGCCCCGAGCAGTCTGGGACCCTGGGAGGGACGCGATTATATGTGAGGAGGGGTTCGAATGCCCCGAGGGCGGGGTGCGTGTTGAGAGGATAGGCGTGGCCAACGCAGTAGAGGTAAGAGGGGCTGTCAAGCACGGCTACACAGACAAGAGGGGAGAGGGCCTGCCAGCCCCCGCGCCGTAAGCGGGTGCTCCACGCTTGAAGGCCGTAGTCCTGAAGGGGCCTAGGGATCTAGCTGTCGAGGACCTCCCAAAGCCCAAGCCCCCCGAGGGCTGGGACCTAGTAGAGACGGGGGCGGCAGGTATATGCGGGACGGATAAGGCCTTCTACAGGGGGACGTACCCGCTTCTTAAGAGGCCGCTAGTGCCCGGCCACGAGGTCTCTGGCGTAGTGGTCGAGGGGCCTGAGGACCTGGTTGGGGAGAGGGTTGTTAGCGAGATCAACTTCGCCTGCCTCAGCTGCAGGACCTGTATGTCAGGCCTATACACCCACTGCCCTAGGAGGAGGACGCTGGGTATAGACTTCGACGGCGGCATGGCGGAGTACTTTATAGCCCCATCATGGGCTCTACACCCACACAGGCTAGCCCACGACAGGGCGTTCGCCGCTGAGCCCCTAGCAGCCGTGCTGAACGCTGTCTCACTGCACCCTCCGAAGCCGGGGGCGAGTATAGCGATCGTAGGAACGGGGTTTATAGCTCTCTTGACAGCGCAGGTTCTCAAGAGTATGGGCTATGATCCTCTGATTGTATCTCGGAGGGGGAGTTTGAAGGCAGAGAGGCTCCGGGGCATGGGCTTCAGGGTCGTCGAGTCGGGCGAGGCTAAGAGTGTTGCCGAATCTGAGACTCTCGATGGCCTAGGTTTTGATATGGTTTTTGAGGCTTCAGGATCCAACTCTGGCCTCAGCCTATCTGTGGAGCTGGCTAGGCCTCGGGGGGTTGTGCATTTGAAGTCGACGCCCGGAGGAGTGGCGGAGATGCCGCAGACAGCAGCCGTTGTCAAGGAGGTGAGGCTGGTTGGGTCGAGGTGCGGAGGGTTTAGGGAGTTCGGCCGCGCCCTCAATCTCCTGGAGAGTGGAGCTGTTGAACCCGTGGTTGACGAGTCCTACCATCTAGACTCGGCTAGTGAGGCCTTCGAGAGCTCGCTAGACAGACGGTCTTTCAAGGTCTTGCTTAAGCCTTAGCCAGGCCGCGGTCAGGGATAGGATCTGGGGTGCGAAGGATAATGCTGCATATATTGAGAATGTCAGAGGAATTAGGGCGTAGAGTCCTATAGATAGCATTGTCGCGGAGACAGTTAGAGTTACTAAGGTTATGATGGGTAGGATAACTGTTGCTGGGCTGGGAGTGTTTGCTGTGATCGATAGAGAGGTTAGTGTTATGTGGAGGCCCAGGAGGGCTAGGCCGAGGGCTGCTGCATCACCCGCTAGCCAGGCTGTTCCCGCTATTTGAGATACGATAGAGTAGGATAGTAGAGCGGAGGAGAGGACACAGCTATAAATCGCTAGTCGGCTGATAGCTAGAACGACTCCTTTACCCACTCCAGCGCTAAGTCGGTAAACCCTCCTCACAAGTATCGGCCAAGAGGCTACTAGGAGGAGAGGTATAATAGACGCTAGAGAAGGCCTGCTGAAACCCTCTACAGTAACACCAGCGCTTCTAGAGGTAGGTACTGGCAGGAGCTCTAAGCCGGAGATGCTGACCAGGGACATCCAGACGGCCGTGCCGCTAGCAACAGCAGCCAAGTACAAGTATAAATAGGTATGTGGTCCCATCCCTCCGTCTGTAGTGCTCGGGCTCAATGTTATCCGTATGATATAGTTAGTGTGTCCATGCGATTATTGGAACCCCATTAAGATAAGATTAACGATGGAGCCGTATTTGTAAAGCCATAGTATTCTTCAGTTACCGGGACAAGTAGCAGGCATTTAAACCTTATCCACGATGTTGGGAGAGGTGTGTGCATGGCATAGATATGCTATTAAATTTTTCGTAGCATCCTGAGAGCTTCCCCTCGCAACAGCCCATACCAGATACTAGTGGTGAATGCACTAGAGGAGGTTAGGGGCGCTTTCTAGCATCCTAATGCATGTCCAAAGCGTGAGGGCCGCTAGTAAAGGTTCTTTAGAATCACGTTAGCCTCACCTATAGCTGCATGGCCTAGCTTTTCTAGGAGTCTCTTATAGGATCTTGAGTAGGCGTAAAGCACTGCTCCAGCCTGTACAGCAAAGGCTATGACGTTCGGCTCGAATCCGAAGAGGATTGAATACGCATGGAGCACTATAGCTATGGAGAAGATGAGGCTGAAGGGCCTGTGAGAGAGTTCGAGGTAGTTGAGTAGCCAGACTACGCTAGAAAATATGAGTATGAGGGACGTCACGTAAAGTATGTAGCCGAGCTTTATAACTGTTAGGCTGACGTAGGGGTGAATTAATACTAGCATAACAGCGCCTGCAAGAAAGGCAATTGTGCTTATGGCCAGCAGGTAGGCTCCAACCCACGTGAGAGGCCTAATTATATCGGTACCCATCGGAAGGCTCCTTCCACCCAGTATAAGCCTCGCCGTTCTGAAGTTCTCAACACCCCATACAATAAAGGATAGCAGAAACAGTTCTACGATGAATATGACGTATGCGAGGTTGAAGAAGTTGCCCGCTTGAACGAGCCCTTTCGTCAGCTCGATTAGGGGCAGCCCCCCCAGAAGGTCCATATCACCCCTATAGGCCAAGACTAGGCTACCCAGGTTATACCACACAATTCCCAAGGAGAGCAGGAAGCCTGCTATGCTGGCGAAGAGCTGGTATTCGAGGCCCCTAACCACGCCCACAGCCCTAACATTAAAATACGTGGCTTCGGTCATCCCTCATATGCCCCTTCAAATTCTATGTACGCTTACCATCTATTCGCCTCCACAACTAATAATTCATTTGTACAAAAATAAAGCCCTGTGTACAACCACAAGCAATAAAAGTAGGCCTCACGCCCTCAGGAACAAGAGCCTCCACCGTAATAACCCCGAAGGGCGTAGAGACAGGTTAAGGTGGCGTATAATGGCGGCGGCATTTAAACCCCTACCCCCAGGCTGGAGATTCTACTATCTGCTCCACCCAAGCATAACAGTCGTCCTCGGAACACTATGCCCCAACGGAAGGCCCAACTTCATGCCAGCTAGCTGGAACGTCCCCGTATCTGAGGAGCCGCCGACAGTAGCAGTCGCTGTTGACAGAGAGTCGTACACCTTCGAGTGCCTAGAGCATCTGGGCGAGGCTACGATAAACGTGCCCAGCCACGATCAGGTGGACAAGGTGTACGCACTCGGAACGGTATCAGGGAGAGATGTAGACAAGGTCAAGGAGTTCTCGATAAGGCTAGAAGAGAGCGAGAAGATTAAGCCCCCGCGGTGGGCTGAGACTATAGGAGTCATAGAGGGAAGGGTCTACCAGAAGGTAGATGTTGGAGAGGTGAGGCTCTACGTGTTCGAGGCTCTAGGAGTTTATGCCAGGGAGGGCCTATACACTAAGTGGGGGTGGGACTTCAGAAGAACCAATGTGTTGTTGCACGGTGCTGGCCGCACGTTCTTCCTTGTTGGGAGAATGCTTAGGGCTAGAGTATGAGCCTCTCCACCTCGCACCTCCTCCCCTGGAGCCCGAGCCACTCTACACGGAAGTGCTCGCCGCCGTAGAGCTCCACCTCATCCAGCCCCAGCGCTTGGCCCGCTGCAACCCTACCTATGGAGTCACTCTTCATAATACCGCTGCCGCTGGTTCCAGCCGCGACTACTATGCCGCTGTCCCACGCCTCGAAGACGACCGGGTTTCCATCAAAACTCATATCGTAGTGGCCAGCCCACCCTCCTGAGGGGTAGGATTCGGAGAACTGAGGGATATATAGGCTTAGGAGGGGGAGGATAGCGAGGCTGTAATAGTGTTCTTCGGGCTGTGGAGGATCTTCAAGCCTGAAGGGCCGGCCTAAGTTGTCGCTGAGCTGAACCCAGAAGCTCTCCTCCCTAGGCGCAGGCCTGATTAGAACCCTCTTGGGGAGTATAATGAGGGGAGGTGCTCCAGCACCCGTAAGATCCCCACCCTCTAGGATCCTTCTAAGGTCGCTCGAGGATGCTGAGACCCTAAAGACCATTCTCTTCTTTGGCCGGCTGTAGGAGTCTATCCCAACCTCGTTCAACAGAGTGTTGGACCACACACCAGCGGCGACAACCACCTTCTTGTCGACCTCAATATGAGTCCCATCATCCAACAGTATCCCGCTAGCCTTAGCGTCCTGCCATGGGAAGGGCTCTCCCTCTACACCCAACTCGACGCTAGGCTTTAGGACTATCCTAGCCGCCCTTCTTGAAAAGCCGAATCTGACTCCGGCTTGGAGGGCTCGCCTATACATGAAGTCTACCACCTTCTCAGCATCTAGGAACCCAGCGTTTCGAATCAGTACCGCGCCCTGGAGGTCTCCGACTCCTAGAAGCTCTGCCTCCTCGAGGCCAGAGACCATAGTCCTGAAGCCTAGCCTCTCCTCCAGAACCCCGGCGTCAATGATCTTATAGTCTCTGCCCTCCTCTCCAGCCTCCTCGAGAGGCCTCTCGATTTCCTTCCACCTCTCATCGTCGTAGACGAACAAGTACCCTGACTTCACGAGGCCCAAGTCTATGCCCTGAGCCTGGAGGTCCTCGAACAGCCTGACAGTGCTACCAGCCACCAGCCTGTTAACGCGGCTTGAGAAGAAGTTTCTGAATGCAGCCATGCTACGGCCACTATCACCTGATCCAGGCGACGCTCCAGCCTCAACTAGGAGTACGCTTCCACCGCTCCACTTCTTGAGATAGTATGCTGTTGAGAGGCCTACGACTCCAGCGCCAATAACCACGTAGTCGTACCTTGGCAATAAGCGGGCCCCTCCGATTTCAGTGGGGTCTCATTGGAGGCTTATACGTGGGTGATGGTATCAGCTCAGTATACGCTCCTCACAGGCCCGCAGTTGAGGCGCCTCGGATCCCGGATTCCTCATCACAATCTATAGCCTACGTTGGAGGGCCGAATATTTAATGTTAGCCGAAGTACCCTAGGTCCTCAAGCTGGCGTAATACGTACTCTCTTATCTCTCCTAGACTTGGCATGTCCTCGATGATCTCGCCATTTCTGATGTAAGTCTTCATAAGGGAGTCTGCAGGGGTGCATCCATCGGGGGGTTTTTCGAGGAGGCCTATCTTCCTCTCCCCTCCGCAGGCGTAGAGGGCTCTGGCACCGGGTAGCTTGCCCCGCTTTGTCCTCGGCCTCCACTCTCCATCCTCGTACACCTCGACTACATCCATGCTTATATCTATGTTGGGGGGCGCTGCTATAGTCGTGCCTACCCCGAAGCCGTCGGCCATATCCCTAAGCTCCCTAATCTTCTCCTCGTCTAGCCCCCCGCTCACGAAAACCTTGACATGTCTATATCCGTGTATGTCTAAGGACCACCTCACCTCCTCCACTATATCCCGCATCCTCCCCCTCCTACTGCTCGGGGTGTCGAGCCTCACCCCCTCGAGGACCTCACCTAGCTCGCGGGCAGCCATCAGAGCCTCCTCCCTCTCGTCGAAGAACGTGTCCACCAACGCTATCACGGGAGCCTCGCCAGCAAAAGTCTCTGCGAAAGCCTTCCAAGCGTCCACCTGGCGGCCGAAGACTATTATGAGGGCGTGGGGCATTGTTCCTCTGGGCTTCACTCCCAAGTACTTCCCGCTCAGCACTCCGCTTACCCCATCTAGCCCTCCAACCAGCGCGGCTCTATCGGCGGCGGGCTGGACTGCTGGATGCAGGGCCCTGAGGCCGAAGAACAAGACGGTTTTGCCCTTCCCCGCAGCTATCCTTGCCCTCGCAGCCCTGCTGGCTATGCTTGTGGAGAAGCGTAGGAGGCCTAGGAGGGCAGTTTCATAGACTATTATGTCCTTGAATCTCCCCTCCACGACCATCAGGGGGTCCTTACGCCTGAATATAGTCCCCTCCGGGAGGCTGTAGACCGTTACTGGTTTGCCCTGTAGGAGGGCCAGCGCCTCCTCAACCCCTGCGTACACCGCCCACTCGTAGCCTTCTGGGAGACTGTAGGCGTGAACCTCCATCCTAACCAGCTTATCGCCAACACCATACTTCTCCACTATCTCCCTAGTTCTAACAAAGTATATGTCAGTAGCCTCACCCGCGAGGATCTCGCCAACGTCGGCTGCATAGATCCTAGGCAAACGCTTCAATACACTCAGACCCAGACCATCCATAGGTCGGCTTTGGAGGTTAAAGATGATGCTAGGCGCCAGCATGTTATAGTAGGGGAGTTTTAGGCCTGACCACACTATATACCGCGTGGAGCCAGTCACCACACAGCCTCTCAACTCTAACCAGCGAGAGCTCAACTCTAGAGTTTTTCCCGTCGAACAACCCAGGACACTCGGCCAAACCCACACCGCCTCCAAAAATGTAGGGTGCATAAGAAACTCTAACCTCATCCACCAGACCTTGATGGAGCATAGCGCAGTTCAGCCCCCCGCCACCCTCAACCATTAGCCTCCTAACACCCAGCCTCTTGCGCAGAACATCGAGAGCCTTAGCGAGATCCACCCTTCCGCGCCCAGCCTGTACAACAGTGACCCCAGCATCAATGTAGGGCTTCAGCTTCTCCCAGCTGTGGGTCTCGACCGTTACTAGGATCGAGGCCCCCCTAAGTCCAGCCACTTCTGGGGGAACCCTCAGCCTTGAGTCGACGATCACTCTAGCCGGGCTATAGCCCTTAACTAGCCTAACGCTCAGCCTAGGCCTATCCAGCAGTGCAGTGTTAGACCCAACCATCACAGCGTCGACCTCAGCACGATAGCTGTGCTGGAGTCTAAAGTCCTCTTCACAACTCAGCAAGCTATAGCCAGTGACACTCGCGATCCTGCCGTCCAGCGTTGCTGTGCTGAATATGAATGTGTAGGGTCTAGCCATATATCCCAGACCCCTACTAAGGCTGAATGTACCACCCGGAGGAGGCTCTGGTCACCCGTCCAAGCCCTCCGATACTAGAACTTCCCAAGGCCTCCACTCCTCCTTGCCCGCGACTCCTGAGCCTTGAACACGATATATCCTAGGACTCCGTAGATGAGGCCTTGGCCCGCGAGAATGCCCAGAAGGCCGCTTACCTCGCCTATTGTACTTCCCTGGAGTAGAACTAGCCTCAGAGATTCTATGGCGTGCGTTAGGGGTATGAGCTGGCTAGCCCAGCTGACCAAAGACGGTAGGGCCTCGACAGGGAACATCATCCCGGATAGTAGCATCAAGAACGGCGTCATGAGGACGTTGAAGGCGTGAGGCTCCTTAAGATTCACGATAAGGCCAGCAAGAAGCACGCCAAGCCCCATCATCCCAGCGACTCCGAGGAGAACCACTGCAGCTGCGTGGTGAATCAGCCCCAGATGAATGGAGCCAGCGCCAAAAAGGGCGATATAGTATAGGATAACCAGAGTCATGTCGACTAGACTTATCGCTAGGCTGCCTAGAGCTGTCCCAGCAAGCCATGCTGCCCTGCTGGCTGGAGCTGCTAATAGCACCTCTAGGGTGCCTTGGACCATCTCCCTATGAATTCTCTCGCCTACCTCGAAAAGGGTGGTGGTCATAAGGCCGAAGAAGGCGAATCCCAGGGCAACATAGGCAACGTAGTCCTCATATCCTAGCTTAGCCACGAGCCCACCGCCACCCGTAACCCTGTCAAT
>WANT01000028.1 GCA_015521685.1 Aeropyrum sp. | reverse complement strand
TGGATCGTAGTCCGGTGGCTTCTCTGGGCCGCCTGGGGACATCTGTCGACACCATTGGGTTATTGTTATTGTTTTTTCTTATCCAGTTTTTGTACATGCTTGTTTTGTTTTTTGTAGTAAAGGATTTATAAGGTGTTTGGGGTTTGTTTTTCTAGTGGGCCATTATTTCTTTGATGTTATTTTTGTATTATGTCTTTGTGTGTTGTTTTCTAGATTGGTGGTTTCTTTTTCTAGGTTTTTGGCTTTGGTTTTGTCTGCTGTCTGTGGCTGGGCTTGTGTTATATTTATGTTCTTTTCTCGCCCCGATTGTATAGGGTGGCTTTATTTTGGTTTGGGAGGTATTCGAGAATAAGGTTGTTAGGGAGCTCGTCGAGACTTATAGGCCTGTCTGGAGCATTGGGCATGCTCTGGCGCTCCTCGGGTGGGATAGCGAGACTTACATGCCTAGGAGGGGTGTTGAGGAGAGGGCTCTCTCTCGTGCTGACCTATTCGTGCTGAGGAGGAGGATGCTCCTGAGGAAGGAGCTCCTGGATCTTCTCGAGAGGGCTGAGGCCGCTGAGGGTTTGAACGAGTTTGAGGAAGGTGTTGTTAGGGTTATTAGGAGGGAGGTGAGGATTGCTAGTAGCCTGCCTGAGGAGTTCGTGTTCGAGTTCGCCAAGCTCAGGGAGGAGGCGACCCACGCTTGGAGGCATGCGAAGGAGAAGGATGACTACGACGCTTTCAAGCCTTATTTAGCCAGGATTGTTGAGTACGCTAGAAGGATGGCGGACTATCTCGGCTGGGAGGGCCACCCGTACAACGCGCTGCTAGATCTGTACGAGGAGGGCTTGACTATAGAGGATGTTGATAGGGTCTTCGACTCAATAATCCCAGTTCTTAGGAGTGTATACGAGTCTGTAAGGTCCAGGGGCCTATACCCCGAGAACCACCCCCTAGAGAGCGTGGAGTACGACACGAGGGTTATGGAGGCCGTCAACAGGGAGGTCCTAGACCTGCTGGGTTACCCCTGGGATAGGGGGAGGCTCGACGTGAGCCCCCATCCCTTCACTATCAGCATGGGTGTGGACGACGTTAGGATAACCACTAGGTATGAGGGGAAGAACTTCAAGCACACGCTCTACGCAGTGATACACGAGTTTGGCCACGCTCTATACGAGCTCCAGATAGACGGCAGGCTGAAGGCTTCGCCGCTCGCCAGCGGCGCTAGCCTAGGGGTACACGAGAGCCAGAGTAGGTTCTGGGAGAATGTTGTGGGGAGGAGTAGGGAGTTCGTGTCTATGATGTCACCCATCTTGAGGAAGAGGCTGGAATTCCTGTCTGGCTATAGCGACGAGGACCTCTACTTCTACGTGAACACTGTCAAGCCCGGCTTCATAAGGGTTGAGGCTGACGAGCTGACATACAACTTCCACATATTCCTACGCTACAAGCTGGAGAAGGACCTGGTTGCAGGCGAGATAGGTGTTGAGGACCTCCCGGAGCTGTGGAACGGGCTCATGGAGGAACTCCTGGGGATAAAGCCAAGGACATATAAGGAGGGGGTGCTGCAGGACATACACTGGAGCCACGGTAGCATAGGCTACTTCCCAACATACACTCTAGGCACCGTGCTGGCAGCCCAGATTAAGGCGGCGCTAGACAGAAGGCTGGGCGGACTATATAAGACGCTCGAGAGCGAGGGCGCAGGGCCGGTTAGGGAGGGCCTGAGAGAGTTGATACACCAGTACGGCAAGACCTATCCGCCAAAGACTCTGGTGGAGAAGAGTCTAGGGGAGCCCATGAACCCCGAGTACTACAACGAGTATATAAGGGAGAAGTTTGCCAAGGCCTGAGTTTTTAGCAGGCTAGGCTAATTCACCCAATAATCACACGCTTCAATGCTGTATGGGCATGTCCAGCCTTAGCACCCCCTATTAGTCTCTTGAGACAACTGGAAGGATGCCAAAAAGGGAAGGTGTAGCTGTGGTTGCCACTAGTAGACGCCAGGATAGCGAGGAAGGCTCTAGAGATAGCCTGGCCGCTGATGGTAGCTGACTCCTCCCTGAGCATAGCTTGGATTGTAGACACCTACTTCGTTGGTGGGCTGGGCTATGAGAGTATAGCCGCTGTCGGCGCAGCGGGCTATCTAGTCTGGCTGTTCATGGTGTTCTCGACACTGGTCTATATGGGTATGCTTGTCTTACTCGGCCAGGCTACTGGTGCTGGAGAGAAGGGCATCTTAGAGAAGGTTTCTGGGGAGGGGCTGACTCTCTCGGCTCTACTGGGTGCCGCCGTCATCGTTCTCGGTATACCAGCGTCAAAGTGGGCTCTAGCCTTTCTAGCTAGGGATGTCTACGACATTGCATGGGACTACATGTGGGTTAGCCTTATAGGGGTGGGGATCCACTACATAGCCCTAGCTTACGACTCTGTATTTAGGGCGCTCGGCAGGACCAAGCCCATACTATACTCTAGCCTCTTGTTCTCCCTACTTAACGCCGTGCTAGACCCAATCCTGATATACGGCTATTTCGGCTTGCCAGCGCTAGGTGTTAGCGGCGCGGCTTGGGCAGTGGTTATAGCATCGATAGCTAGTACAGTCTCCCTAGCCTATTTCTCCAGGAACCTAGAGGTAAGGGTGAGGCCTCTCCTCCCGGGCAGGACCTCAGTGGAGATTCTCAAGCTGGGGTTCCCCAGTATGGTGGAGAGAGTAGTTTTCGTGCTGGGCAACGTGGTCTATCTTGGGAGCATTTCTAGGTGTGGCGAGGAGGCTCTAGCAGCCCATACAATAGGTGTTAGGGTCGAGAGCATAGCATTCCTACCTATGTTTTCCATGGCTACTGCTGCTGGCGTGATGGTGGGGTGGGATGTGGGCTCGGGCCGGATAGAGGAGTCTAAAAAGGTTGGTTGGGAGCTGATCAAGGCCAGCGTTATAATTGGTCTTGTGATTGGCCTAGCTCTCGCAGCGGGGGGGTGGTTCATTGGTGGTTTCTTCACGGATAGCGTTGAGGTTGCGTGGCTAGCTGGCGTTTATCTACTTATAGCTGGTCTCACCGAGCCTCTCCTCGGAGCAGTAATGACTGTGGCTCAGATAATCAGGAATGCTGGCGACACTAGGACGCCGACAATCCTAAACCTCTCTAGCCTCTACATCTTGAGGGTTATACCAGCCTACCTACTCCCCGGCTTGATGCCGGAAGGGCTATGCGCTCTCGGCGCTTGGCTGGCCATGGCAGTAGACATAGTGGGCAGGGGTTTGATATTCTCCGTGATATATGCGGCATACTACCAGAAGCTAGCGAGGAAAATAGTATGAGTGTGAGGTCCTCGACCCAGCCCCACGATAAAACCCCTCTAGATAATCAACTTAGACAGTGGTGTGTAGTTTAGATGAGGCTTAGGACTCCTGCCCACGCTGGCACGTTCTATCCTGCCACAAAGGATGAGCTGGTCAGGGCTATAGAGGCCTCATTCACCCATAGACTAGGTCCAGGCAGGCTTCCTGAAAAGGCGGGGGCTGGAGGCGCCTTACCTGAGGCCTACATAGTTCCACATGCAGGCTATATGTACAGCGGGCCTGTAGCGGCCCACGCTTATCTCGATCTCGCGGAGAGCGGCAGGCCTGAAGTGGTTATTCTTGTCGGGCCTAATCACACGGGGCTCGGGCTTGCTGCGAGCGTTTGGCCCGAGGGGGTCTGGAGGACTCCACTAGGCGATGTGGAGGTAGACGTGGAGGTCGCCAGGCTAATTGTTGAGTATACTGGTATTGTGGCTCCAGATGAGGATGGGCATATCTACGAGCACAGCATCGAGGTGAACATCCCGTTTCTCCAGTACATCTATGGCGGGGACTTCAGGATCGTGCCGATAGTAGTCCTCCACCAGACCCTCGACATCTCCCTCCGTATAGCAGCCGCCTATAGCAAGGTAAGGCATGAGAATGGTGTTAATACCGTAATGATAGCAACCAGCGATCTGAACCACTATGAGCCCTACGAGGATAACAAGAAGAAGGATCTCAAGCTCCTCCGGGCAATAGAGGAGGGAAGCCCAGAGAGGGTTTTCAGGGTTATAGAGGAGGAGGCTATAAGCGCCTGCGGGCCCTCGCCCATAGTAGCCGCTGTCGAGGCTGGCCGCCTCAGAGGGATAAAGCCCCGCGTCCTAGCATACGCCAACTCTGGAGATGTGACGGGCGAGAAAGCTTGGGTCGTTGGATATCCGGCGGTTAAGGTGTGAGTGGTCTTGGAGAGGTTTAGAGTCGCCCTCTCCGCACCTATTCTCGGAGTCCCAGTGCCAGATTCTGAGAACCCTGTACTGGCCTCGCCGATTGGCGAGGTACTCATAGGAGTGGGTGGGAGTAATAGTTGCGAGGCTTATACGGGCAGGAGGGATTTAGATGGGATAGTGTCGAGCTTTTCCGAGAACCTGTATAGAGGGTTAGAGCTGAGGGGGTGCGCTAGGGTCGAGGTCCTTGAGGGGGGAGCCGGCTCACCCCCGCTTTCTCTCTACGCCGCCGTGACATCGAGCCTAGTGTACTGGGTAGCCTCTAGCCACGGAGAGGACCTGCAGCCTCTGGAGATTGTTGAGCTGGCGAGGCTCTCAGACCCTATGGCGTATGATAGGAGCTGGCAGCCTGTGTTGGACGCTGTTAGGATGTCCGCATCTAGGGGGGATGCTGTTGTGTATAGGAACGAGGAAGAGAGCGCCTACTTCAAGGGGCCTAGGCTTAGAGTCTCTCTGGCAGGGGTTGAGAGGGTTAAGCCTAGGATCAGCAGGGAGTCGGTGGGAGGTGATGCTTACAACGCGCTAGTCCACCTGGCCGGGATCGCGGTTCTTGAGGCTGCGGTGAGAGTTAGGGAGGGCGATGGGTTGGCAGGTGTTGTCCGCGACATGAAGCCGCTTCAGGAGGGCTTGGCTCTCGCCGTCTGGGGGGTCACACCCTACGGCGAAGATTGCGTACCTATCCCTGACATGCCTGGATCTATGAGTGTAGTATGTATTGAGGATGGAGGGTAGGTGGCGTTAATGGCTCTCTGCAGTTCCGCCGTGGTAAAGCTTGGAGGCAGTCTTATAACACTGAAGGACAGGCCTATGACTGTCGACGGTGAGGTACTGCGTTCAATTGCCTCACAGCTGTCAGAATATCGTGAAAGGGGAGGCGTGTTGATGGGGGTGGTTCATGGTGGAGGGAGTTTCGGCCACTATGCTGTCAGGAGTATTGTCGAGAGGAAGGGAGGGCTGGAGGTGGGCGATGCTCCTCAGATACAGCTTGCTATGATCTCACTCGCGCTTATGGTAGTCAGGGAGCTAAGTTCTAAGGGAATCAAGGCTTCACTCCACCCTCCCCACACGTACTGCTGGGGCGGAGAGTGCTTTCTAAGACCGCTCCTAAGGGATATCGAGGTGGGTCTTGTGCCAGTGACTTTTGGAGACGCAGTGCCTAGGAAAAATGTTCTAGAGATAGTTAGCGGTGATGATTTGGCATACCTTCTAGCAAGGGAATCGGGGTCTGAGTGCTTAGTGTTCGCTACTCGAGTGGAAGGCGTGCTAAGGGGAGACGGTTCTCTGGTGAGGATTCTGAGGAGTTTGGAGGAGTTTGAGGACCTGGGTGGGGTGGACGCTACAGGTGGGATGAGGCGTAAGGTTGAGATGGCATTGAGGGCCTCTGAGTCTGGTGTAAGAAGGGTTGTTATAGTTAGTGGTGATAACCTGCTGGATGCACTTCTAGGTAGGGAGGTTGGCACTAGGGTGGAAGCCGTTGGCAGGTGATACATCGTCCAGGAAGATCGAGCACATCAAGATGATTACGTCTAGCAGGGTGGAGGCTGCTGAGTCCAGCCTGCTGGAATACGTGAGGATAGTTCACAACCCTTCTCCCGAGGTGAACCTTGAGGAGGTGGACCTTGCTGTAGACTTCTGCGGAGGTAGGTTGAGGGCTCCTCTTATGATTACCGGGATGACAGGAGGCCACAGGGATGTTGAGTGGATTAACCGAGAGCTAGCCAGGGCTGCGGAGGAGCTGGGAATAGCTATGGGGGTTGGCAGCCAGAGGGCGGGCATTGAGGACCCATCGCTAGAATATACCTTTAGAGTGGCTAGGGAGGCCGCGCCTAACGCCTATCTCGTGGCCAACGTAGGGGCACCTCAGCTCTCACTAGGCTATGGCGTCTCAGAGCTGAGGCGCGCCGTTGAGATGATAGACGCCGACGCCCTTGCGATACATCTCAACGCAGGGCAGGAGGCGTATCAGTACGAGGGCGACCCCTATTACAGGGACGTTGTAGCTAGGGTGGCCGACGCTGTGGAAGGGCTAGGTGTGCCAATAATTATTAAGGAGACTGGTAATGGCCTCTCAGGCGAGGCAGTGTCTCTTTTTAGACAGCTTGGGGTAAAGTGTTTCGACGTAGCTGGGCTGGGTGGGACAAACTGGATCAAAATAGAGGTCCTGAGGGCCAAAAGTAAGGGTGTCGATGTAAAGCCAGCAGGCCCCATGGCGGACTTCTGGGGTAACCCCACTGCTATAGCCGTTATGGAGGCCAGGAGCAATGCTATAGACTCCTATATAGTGGCTAGCGGCGGTGTTAGGAACGGGCTAGACGCTGCCAGGGCCATAGCATTGGGAGCTGATATCGCTGGCGTTGCTCTACCAGCTCTGAGGGCACTACTATCTGGGGGCCCCAAGGGGCTTAGAACATTGCTAGGCTCAATCATCTACCAAGTAAAGACTGCAATATACATGGTGGGAGAGACTAGGGTGAGAGGTCTGTGGAGGGCTCCAGTAACAGTCTGGGGAAGGCTGGCTGAGGAGGCCGAAGCTAGGGGGATAGATCTGAGGAGCTACCTCTATGCAACGCGACTAGCGGCATTAGCCTATAAAGAGGTGAAATAGCCCAGTATAATCCAGGCGAGCTCACATAGAGCTACGGCAGGTGGCTAGTGCTAGTGCGGAGGTGGCTCAGATTGGACTGGTCTAAGCTATTCGAGAAGGCTAGCATGTACTCCAGAGTTATAGACCATTATATAATGGACCAGCTTAGCCTCTCTCCAGAAAGGCTATCGAACGCCTCACTACACATATTCAAGGCGGGCGGAAAGAGGCTTAGACCCCTGATAACCCTCCTGACGGCCAGGATGCTTGGCGGTGTTGAGGCCGAGTCTAGAGCGATTCCTCTAGCAAGCGCTATAGAGGCTGCTCACACCTTCTCCCTCATACACGACGACATTATGGATGGAGATGAGATGAGGAGGGGTGTACCCACGACTCACGTGGTTTACGGGGAGGACTGGGCAATTCTAGCCGGCGACCTGCTCCACGCACTATCGTATAGAATGATTGCTGACGGTAGGGAGAGGGGTCTTGATGGAGAGCATGTTTACAGGGCTTTGAAGGTGCTGGCAGAGGCTGCTATAATGATATCGAGAGGCCAGGCATATGACATGATGTTCGAGAAGACTTGGGACGTGGGCGTCTCTGACTACCTAAATATGGTAAGGCTCAAGACGGGTGCTCTCCTCGAGGCAGCCGCTAGGATAGGCTCTATAGCAGCAGGCTCTGGACCCGAGGTTGAGAGGCTTATGGGAGAGTTTGGTAACTACGCTGGGATAGCCTTCCAGATAAGAGACGATATCCTAGGTATAATAGGCGATCCTAAGGTTACTGGAAAGCCTATCTACAATGATCTAAAGAGGGGGAAGAAAACCCTGCTGGTAATTTACACGGTTAAAGAGGCTGGAAGGCAGGAGGTGGCAGAGCTTATAGGGCCCGGCGCTGGCGACGGTGACGTAGAGAAGGCGGCCAAGATCATAGTTGAATCCGGGGCCCTGGAGTATGCAGAGGCCGTGGCCAGAGCCTACGTAGGCAGGGCTAGAGATGTTCTCAACAGGATCCCCACGGTGGATAATGAGGCTAGGGAGATTCTCGACATGATGCTGGAGTATATTATAAAGAGGGAGAAGTAGGTGGCAGAGCGTAGAGGCGGAGGAAGGAGTACGTGGGACGAGTACAGCCCGCAGGACTACGAGTTCCCGGAACTATATGTTTATGGAAAGAAGTCGGAAAGGCTGATCTGGGTAGACGTCGGGGCACGGAGATACTATCGCGCCCATAGGGGGGGGAACAACCCCTTACGGATTAGTCCCCCTAGAGAGTGCAATAGACGAGGTCCTAGACGTTGAGGGGGGCTTCGTTAGGACGGCATTTGTGGTCCTAGTGCCGTGGCTTGGTTGGAGAGGTATGCTTGTGGATGTAGGCACTAAGTTCTCAGTAATAGAAGCTTGGGGTGTCGAGGTCAACCCAGTGTCTCTAGAGGGAGCGCGTGTAGGTGATAGGAGCATTCTGGCATACGTCCTTACGGGGAAAGGAGAGACTCGTACGCTGAGATCTGGTGTTAAGGGGGTTGTAGTAGGCATATTCTCTGACCTGACTGTCAGTCCTCCGAGATACTTGTATGTAGTGGTCGACGAGGAGAGTATAGTTTGGCTTGAGCCTGTCGATTAGCAGCAATGCTCCATATAGATCTAGCTTGGGTTAGTTAGAATGCTGCAATGTCACCACCTAACCCCTCCGACCGACATCATATTGCATGGAGGCTGTGATGTGTGGTGACGGCTGCGACCCCGGCACTGGGGATGAGCATATGTCACCCTCTCTGAGCCATCACAGTTGCCTAGGTGGTGAAGGAGTTTGGGTAGGGTAGAAGTCGAAGCGAAGTTCTCAATAGACTGTAAGGACCTCGAGACTATAGCGAGTAGGCTAAAGGATATGGGATTCGAGGGGTCTAGAGTAGAGCAGGAGATAGACGTCTATCTAGACCATCCTTGCTACAGCGTTGTTGAGAGGGACGAGGCCATAAGGGTTAGGCTCTATAGAGACTATGCCATGATAACGTACAAGGGTCCAAGGATGTCATCGAAGGTTAAGGCTCGGTTTGAGGTGGAGGCTAGGCTCGCATCGACACGAGACGGCGAGGCCATTATCGAGCTGCTGGAGAGGCTTGGATTCAAGAGTGCTTTGAAGATTATTAAACGTAGGATCTACTTCAGGAGCTCTACAGGTCTTATTGTCTCACTTGATAGGGTTGAGAATCTGGGCTGCTTTGTAGAAATTGAGGGGAGTGAGAGCGAGATAAGAAGGCTATCTAGAGTCTTGGGGCTGGAAGGTAAGGAGGTCGAGAAAACCTATGTGGAGCTACTCCTAGAAAGTATGGGCGGGTTCAACCCTTAGTAACTCCTATCGGCCTCATCCTCGCTACAAGCCTTCCTATGCCAACGGCGTCGGCAACCTTAGCTACCCTGTCAACGTCCTTATAGGCCTCGGGCATCTCCTCCACCACCGTGGCCCTGTTGCTAGCTCTAATGTATATACCCTTGGCGGCGAGCTCCTGGAGGACCTGGTTGTAGCTCTTAGTCCTCTTCGCTCTCGACCTGCTCATCCACCTACCAGCTCCGTGGGGCGCAGTGTACCAGCTCTTCACCCCCTCCTTAACGCCAGCTAGGATGAAGCTACCCGTCCCCATGCTTCCCGGGATTAGCACGGGCTGTCCTACGTCCTGGTAGTCCTTAGGTATTTCGGGGTGTCCTGGTGGGAATGCTCGGGTGGCTCCCTTCCTGTGGATAACGAGCTTCTTCCTCTTCCCGTCAACATCATACTCCTCTATCTTAGCTATGTTGTGGGCAACGTCGTACACGATCTCCAGCCCTAGCTTGTCAGGATCTCTGTGGAACACCGACTTGAAGCTCTCCCTAGTCCAGTGAGTGATCATCTGTCTGTTAGTCCACGCGAAGTTCGCCGCCGCGGCCATAGCCCTTACGTAGTTCTGGGCCTCCGGCGAGTTGTATGGTATGCTAGCAAGCTCCCTGTCTGGCGGTATTGTGCCATACCGCCTCATGGCCCTCTCCATGATCATCAGATAGTCGCTGGCGACCTGGTGACCCAGCCCCCTGCTCCCTGTATGTATCATCACGACAACCTGACCCTCGAACAGCCCATAAGCCTTGGCGATCCTCTCATCGAACACCCTCTCAACCACCTGCACCTCTAGGAAGTGGTTACCACTGCCCAGAGTCCCAAGCTGCTCAGCACCCCTCCTCTTAGCAGTCTGGCTAACCTTGCTAGAGTCAGCTAGACTCCAGCTACCCCTCTCCTCAATATGCTCCTTATCCTCATCCCAACCATAACCCCTAGACACAGCCCACTCAACACCACTATCCAAAACCTTCTCAAGCTCCTGAACGCTAAGCCTAACCTTACCAGTGCTACCAAGACCGCTAGGAACGTTCCTATATAGAGAGTCCACAAGCTCCTTCAGCCGAGGCCTAACCTCGTCCTCAGTAAGGTTAGTCCTGAGCACCCT
>WANT01000027.1 GCA_015521685.1 Aeropyrum sp. | reverse complement strand
TTCCACTTCAACCCCTCACCAGCCTCCACACTCTTCGAACCAGGTCCTCACCGGGCTCCCTCATCCCAAACACTCCCTTGTAATAAGCCTGGGCAACCTCTCTAGCAGAAGCGACTCCATGTCTGGCGGCTTCCGCAGCTATCTCCATAGCTGTCATGCTCCTGGTTATGCGGGCACCCTGTGATGCCGCCTTCCTAGCCATCTCCTCCAGAGCCATTCGGAGCTCCTTCTTCCGGCCAGGATAAATGTAGCCCCAGAGCTTGGTAGGCGAGAAGGGTTTACCTACTATCCAAGGGATAGAGCTGGGGCTGTATCTCGTCCTCCCGCTAGCGAAAATAAGTACAACGGCTATAGCGGCGAGCGCTACTAAGAAGACGAGTAGCGAGGTATTCGGGTCTGGTCCTGAAATGTTGAAAGCAGGGGGGAGGAAGTTGGTTATCGTTGCCTCTCCTACACCCTCACCCCCAGAGGGAGGGCTTCCCTGCTGGACCCCTTCGAACACTGGTGGTGGTATGTAGTGCCTGCCCTCGGGTGGTATCATAGCTTCGTCCAGCCCCCTGAGGTATCGTAGCGTGTTTAATGGCCTTAATAGCCAACATTATAATTCTTTAATCTCTAAATCTATCTCCTCAAGCCTGCAGTTCCAATGATGAGGAGAACTTGAGGTTTCTGACGGGAATCTACTGTGATACTGTAGCTGTAACTATTCACTCCTAACTAAGGGATCGTGCTAGAGTTTGGAGAGCCTTTCTACAACAAGTTCCAATGCCTTGGCGGGCTTGGCCCACCTACTCTTATTCCTTGATAGGCATTCGGACAGCTTTCCAACCCATGGCCTTAGATATCTCCTGGCGAATAGTCGCGCCTCGCTCTTATCATCATCGTAGATAAGCGCTAGGAACTCTAGCATTACAGGGAGGTATGTCGGAATCTCTCTCTTTACAGGGACATCGAGGCCCTTAACCTTGTAGTGGCCCTTGACTTCAAGCAAGAACTGTCCTACCATGTCCTCCTTGCCTTTGAGGAGGTATGTATGGGCGTATATGCTGCACTTAGGAGGCATCTCGAAGACGGAGACGTACTCCTCCTCAACGACAGACAAATCAAGCGACTTCAGGAAGTCTATGATCAGGTCCGCTGCCTTAGGATCCTCTCCTGACAGGACGGATTTGAATGCATCTGCATTCTCAGCCAACTCCCTGAGCGCCTCTCCTGGATAGTCAAATATTATGCTCAGCGTTTTTAGAGTGAGCCTCAAGCATTATTCACCTCTCCCTTCTGCCTAACTCCAAAATGTATATGCTGGATATCACAAGAACTTGGCTGGATATCTGGAGGGAGGGTCCTGTCAACAGCAGAGAGAGCAAGGCTGGGCTCCCAGTTGCTGTGTAGAGTATGATGGAGGGAGGTAGGAGCCATGGGTTTAGGAGCCCCAACGCGAATATCAGCACCTGGCCTGCTATGTAGGTGTTGCCCGCAACGAACAGCAGTGATAGCCCTGCAAAGGGTACAGACGCTAGAACCCACTTCTTCTCGAAACCCCTCTTCTGCACTATTACGGCTACTGGTAGAATAATCCAGGCTGCGTTAGCCACTCGGGCTACAAGTGGGTCCACAAGCATGCTCTCTAGGGTAAGGAGTGCAAGGAAGGCTGCCTCAAAAGCCCTCCTGGGGTCAACCGCTAATATATATGCAGATACGAGAGGCAGAGTCCAGTAGAGCTTAGCCCAGCCGATATAGTCGAATAGGGCGAAAACCGCGATCACAGCAGGAATGTACCTGAACCTCTCTAGCCTGAGAGTTAGGGCTGCGAGAGTGATAATAGAGGCTATTACCGTGAAATTCATGCTTGTAACGCCTAGCGCAGTGACAACGCTACCCAGAACATCCTGGACTTCGCCATAAGGAATGAAAATCAAGACCCTGAACAGGATTCTATTCAACAGCAGCTCTACTATGTAGAAGCCGAGAATAATTCTAGGCGCCACCTCTAGCCAAGCATCGGCGTAGGCATTAACATGTTTCATACTGGATTGCGCATTAACCACGTGAACCACCACACGGGTGTATGAGAGCAAGCCATGGCTTCACAAGAAAGGGATGTGCTGTTCAACTCAGAAAAAATGGTTATGGGTTATTGCTGTCTGGGTTTAACCAGGTATACGTAGGCCGCTACAGCTAGCGTGTACACTAGAACGCCCACTATGAATCCTGCTAGTGCCAGACCTACGCCTCCCCTGGTCTCTGTAACCGTCTCAGTCTCAAATACAGTCTGCGTCTCGGTTACAGTCTCAGTGACCTCAGTGGGGGGCGCCGCCGGGCCTGCTAGCTTGAGGGTGAACCACGCGCTGGTGCTCTTCTTCCCTCCTGACTCGCCCTTGCTACCGTCCCATAGGGCGAATGCCACACTGACCTCTTGCCCTAGAGTGAGGCTAGGCACTAACTCATAGGTTGATCCCATAGGCCTATATATCACTACCTTCCAAACTCCGTCGCTCCACACAGCCTCTGAAGCCCAGACCTGGGCTTCCGGAGGCAGAAGCTCTATTGGGCTAGTCGGCACGCTGTGTAGTCCTAGGGCCTCCCTCTGTTCGGGACTCATTCCATAGGCGCTCCCAGCGATGAGAGTTTCGGCCATGTCGGGCGCCCTCCACAGTACTATGCTGACTGGCTGCTCGGTAGTTCCCATGCATATGTACGGTAACGACTCGTTGGATACTGGGAATTGGACTGCGGCCTGGTCCGGGAAGACGTCTATGCCGCCAGGAACTGGCACATCCTTAGTCGGGTCATCCCACTCCAGGTAGATCGCCAGAAGCCCTTGATCGTTAACAGCCGCAGCCACCCTGACTTTCCTTGTTTCGCCCTCTCCCGCTAGAGGGTATACGATGTTTTGAGACACGAGTGGTATCTCAGCCTTTTCTAGTTCCTGCCAGAACTGGCTCTCAGGGTCCAAGGGTATGTCTCCCTGGACGTACACAGCCTCTATTCCCGCGACCTGCGCTGTAACGAGGGCTGTGCCTGACACACCTAAGATGAGCGCTAGCAAGGCTAGAAGTGCTGTTAAGGCTAGAGGGGCCTTACTGGAGATCTTCATGGATCTCACCCCGCTAGCCCCTCCTGGGCACCCTTATCCTGAGCTCCTTCTTGGCTGTGGGTATGACGTACCTGTCCCTCGAGTGGGCTAGCCACCTGAACATCATCTCGGCATCCTGCACTGTGAGGCCGTTCTCCTCTAAGACCCAGGCTGCCTCGGACTTGCTCTTGCCTTCGACTTCGATCTGCCTGAAGAACTCTCTTATGGCTAGCAGCTTCTTCAGAGCCTTTCTTACCTCCTCCTCGTTTCCTGCTGCGAACATGTTGGCTAGGTATCTTATTGGTATTCTCAGCTTGTCTATTGTGGGTATGACGCTGTCGTAATCTGCGCCTAGCTTTCCGTTCTTGTCTAGTATGGTTATTACTGGGTTGAGTGGGGGGACGTAGAAGACCATGGGTAGAGTTCTGAACTCTGGGTGTAGGGGTAGGGCTATCTCCCACTTCTTGAACATATAGTATATCGGGCTCTTCCTAGCAGCCTCTATGAAGTTGTCGGGGACTCCAGCCTCCCTAGCTGCTCTAACTACCTGTGGGTCGAAGGGATCTAGTATTAGGTCTCTCTGGAGGGCGACTAGCTGGCTTTCGGGCGCCTTGGCGACCTCTAGAGCCCTCTCCTCGTCGTATAGAACCACGCCGACATACCTAATCTTTCCTACACATGTCAACGCACAAACGGGCGGCTGGCCGGTCTCTATCCTAGGATAGCAGAATATACACTTCTCGCTCTTCCCCGTCTTCCAGTTATAGTAGACCTTCTTGTAGGGACACGCTTGGACGCACTGCCTGTAGCCCCTGCACCTCGTCTGGTCTATCAGGACGATCCCGTCCTCGGGCCTCTTGTAAATACTCTTCCTCGGGCATGCCGCTAGACAGCTGGGGTTGAGGCAGTGGTTGCATATCCTGGGTAAGTAGAACATGAAGACGTTTTTGAACTCCTTATACATGGCCTTCTCCATGCCAGCCCAGTTGGGGTCGGCTGGTATGGTGAGGTCTCCTCCAGCTAGGTCGTCGTCGAAGTTGGGGCCCCACTGGACTTCTATCTTCTCGTCGCTGTAGAGGCTTATGGGGTCTGCGTGGGGCTGCTGGTCCATTAGCTGGTCGCTGAATAGCTTGTCGTACTCGTATGTGAATGGCTCGTAGTAGTCTTCTTTAGAGGGCATCTTGTACTTCTTGGTCTCTATCCTCAGTCTTAGCTTTCCGTTCTGTAGCGTCCAGCCACCTCCATACTTCTCCTGGTTCTCCCATACCTTGGGGAAGCCAACGCCCGGCCTAGTCTCAACGTTGTTCCACCAGGCATACTCCTGGCCCTCTCTGTTGGTCCATACGTTTTTGCACGTCAAGCTGCAGGTGTGGCACCCTATACACTTGTCGAGGACCATTACCATGGAGATTTGCGCTCTAACCACGACTCACCACCCCACATGCATGAGGGGAAAAATCAAGTCGCCTCTGGGGCCTTAGACCCAAGCTTCTGGTGTAGGTAGACTATCACCATGGTGTCCCTGTTGACCCCTGTAGGCCCGTAGTAGTTGAAGAAGTAGCTGAGCTGTGCGTAGCCGCCTACCATGAGGTTTGGCTTCAGATCCGCCCTAGTGACGCTGTTGTGTATTCCGCCCTTCTTTCCTGTTAGCTTGCTCTTCCTGACGTAGAGGTGCCTCTCCTGGGCGTGGTACATTATTGCGACGCCCTTGGGAATCCTCGGGCTAGTCGCAACTCTAGCCACTATGACTCCATTGTCGTTAACCACCTCTATCCAGTCGTTGTCGCTAATACCAGCCCACTTTGCGTCCTCGTCGTTAAGCCAGACTACCTGTCCTCCGCGGAATAGGGTTAGCATTAGGAGGTTGTCCCAGTACTCGCTGTGTATATTCCACTTACCGTGCGGTGTTAGGTAGCGCAGCACTAAGTACCTCTTGCCGTTCGCCTCAACCCTGTAGCCGTTGACTGCTGGTATGCCCAGCCTTGTAGCAGTGTTCTTTAGGTAGCCGAGCCTTATCGGGTCTATCGGCGGCTTGTATGTTGGGAAGGTTTCTCCAAGGGCTATGAACCAGTCGTGGTCCACGTAGAAGTGTTGCCTACCGCTTAGCGTCCTCCACGGCACAAGCTTCTCGGTGTTTATAGTGAAGGGAGCGTAGGCCCTGTCGTAATCCTCGATACCGCTCCACATAGGGCTCGTATGGCTCCTCTTCGGCTGTGCCACTAGGTCGTCGAACTTAAACCAGTCTTTCCTCTTAGCGAGATCCTTCATGGGCAGGCCGACTTTTGACTCTAGGCTGGCGAAGGCCCTCTCGCCAAGGAGGCCGTTGGCCTCTGGGCTTAGGGCTAGTATGGCTTCAGCGGCGTTCTTGTCGAACTCGATGCTGGGGCAGCCGTCGGGGCACTTCTCCCAGTAGACCACGCCGAGATCCATCTTCAGCTGCTCGTATATGTCGCTCGTGTCGTAGGATACCCCCTTAACACCGGCCTTCCGGCCACCGGGGCCTAGTGTTATGAACATCTTGTACACGTTCTTGTAGTCTCTCTTCACTACCTTCAAGTCCCACATTGTCTTGCCGGGTATTGGCTCGACCTCCCCATACTTCCAGTCCTTCTCGACGCCGTATGGCTGCGCTATCTCCATTGGCGTGTCGTGCCAGAGGGGCCTCGCGACTATATCCTCCACCTCCTCGGGGAAGTGGGTAGCCGCTATCTCGCTGAACTTCTTAGCGAGGTTCTTGAATATGTCCCAGTCGGTCTTGCTCTCCCAGAGCGGGTCTACAGCGGGGGTGAATGGGTGTAGGAATGTGTGGAGGTCTGTCATGCTCAGGTCGTATTTCTCGTACCATGTTGCCGCTGGGAGAACAATGTCTGCATAGACTGGTGTTGTGGCCATTCTGAAGTCTATAGCTACAAGGAGATCTAGCTTGCCTTCTGGAGCCGCTCTCCACACAACCTCCTTTATCAGGTCCCTATCTACCTCATCTGACATAGCCTGGGCCATGGGGCTTCCGAGTAGGTGTTTCAGGAAGAACTCGTGGCCCTTGCTGCTGCTGCCCAGCAGGTTGGCTCTCCACACGAACATTACTCTGATCCAGTTCTCAGGCGCGTCTGGATCCTCTATTGCTAGCCTCAGCTCTCCACTCTTCAGCAGATCCACTACATGCTGTACTGGATCCTTGCCCAGCCTCCTAGCTTCTTCTGCTAGCTCTATTGTACTCCTATTGAACTGCGGGTAGAAAGGTAGCCAGCCCATCCTCGCAGCCTTGATGTTGCAGTCCATGGGATGGCTGCACTTCATCCTCTCTCTAACGTCGCTCCACGGGGCCTCGAAGTGCTCTGTCGTGAGCCTGTCATACCTCCACTGGTCTGTGTGGACGTAGTAGAAGCTCGGGCTGTTCTGGTGGCGCGGAGGTAGCACCCAGTCTAGGGCGAATGCTATCTTTGCCCACCCTGCTATGGTCCTTATCTTCTCCTGGCCCACGTAGTGGGCCCAACCGCCTCCATTCCTACCCTCTGCACCCGTCAGCTTGACCAGTGTCAGGATGGACCTGTAGTGTAGGTCGTTGTGGAACCAGTGGTTCACACCGGGGCCCAGCATGACCATGACTCGGCCCTTAGTCTTAGCAGCAGTGTCTGCCCATTCTCTCGCTATTTTTATTGATAGCTCTCTGCTGATCCCTGTTATGTCCTCCTGCCAGGCCGGTGTGAA
>WANT01000026.1 GCA_015521685.1 Aeropyrum sp. | reverse complement strand
TTATAAGTGAGAGTATCTTCGAGTCGGAAGAGGGAGTTATCTATCCTGAGGACCTCTACGAGATGGGACTCTACGAGAAGCTAGTCAGCCTCCTCACCAGCCACGGTGTCGCTATCGAGGAAGGCTAGCAAGCCCCTACGCTCGATTGACTCCTTATGTGCTAGACTGAGAGCTTCGTCAATCCTACCCAAATACTCTAGAATCTGCCTAGCTACTGATGGACCTATTAGGTGGAGCCTCATGAGTTGTTGGGGGGTTGCGGCGCTGAGGTCCTCAAGAGATCTGAAGCCGTTGTCAAACAATATTCTTGCCCTGACCCTGCCTACGCCAGGGATTCTAACTAGTTGCAGCAGTTCGGTTTTAACACCGTAGCGTATTCTCGAAGCTAGTGTTTCTAGAGACATCTGGAAGTCTCCGGACAATCCTATGTGGGGGGAGATCCTTGCTATGGCTGAAGCAATCCACTCGGCAGTATCAACAGCAGCTAGTAGGTCCCCCGAGTGGACACCCCACTCTCCATAGATGAGGTCCTCAGAAGCCTCCTCTATCCAAAGTTTGAGAACTGCTGCCGTCTTCACTGCTGACATGTCCTCATCGCTTAGCCACTCTATACTTGATAGTAGCGTTGGAGAGGCTGAGAGAATCTCGTCCATTAGCCTACTCTCCTCTCGTCTTGAAGCCGGGAATCTGATCATGTCAGGCATCAGAGCTATCAGGAATAGAAGGTCGAACTCGTTATCTTGCCTTATTGATTTAGCGTAAGATTTGAGTATTGGTATGGTCTCTGGATCGAGATACACAATGGCCAGCTCCCTGCCGAGGGGAGTAGGACTAACCCTATCACCCTCAACCTCTATGAGACCCCACCTTGCAAGATCTGAAATCGCCTTCTCCAGAAGCTCGCGGTGAACGCCTCTTTGTTTGTGATAAAGTGTTTTCGCTGCTAGCCTGGCTATACCCCTCTTGCTTCTGGCCATCCTTGCCGAGACCGCACCGAGTATGAAGTGCCTGAGACCTCTCAGCCCTCCGAGCCTGCTCTCCACGGGCTCTGGAAGGCCTAGGAGATAGGATGAAACGAGGTCCTGAGGGCTGTCTCCGGGCTCTGCGATTAGCACCGCCTCCCCATAATCATCTAGCCCGGGCCTGCCCGCCCTTCCAGCCATTTGTTTGTACTCTGCGATCCTTATCGGCTCTCTAACGCCTCTCTCGAACCTATAATAGCTATCTATTATGACCCTCCGGGCCGGGAGATTCACTCCGGCAGCAAGAGTAGGCGTCGAATAAACTATTGATAGGGCGCCCTGCCTGTAAGCATCCTCAACAATCCTCCTCAGACTGGGCGGGAGGCCAGCATGATGGTATGCCACCCCCGACTGCATCATTGCCGCTAGCTCTTCCGCCACGAGCCTCGGGGCCCCCTCGGACGATCTTGCCTTAGCTGCCCATTCCGAAGCCTTCGCCGAGGCTAGGTATTTTCCAAGACGTTTGGAGGCCCTCCTAGCCATGGATACAGCCCTCCTCCGTGACGAGGTGAATACCAGAACTTGGCCACCATCCTGGAGAGTCTCAATAGCAAGGTCGAGGTCGAACAGCCCGACTTCCCTCTTAACCTCTCTAACGCTTCCTGTCTTCGAGTAGAGCTTGTATCCTTTGAAAACATACTCTCTAAGAGGTACGGGCCTCCAGCTCGATACTACGGCCTCTCCCCCTATCCAACCAGCGATTTCATCAACATTGGGTACCGTTGCTGATAGCCCGATTATTTGGGTCTCGCCAGCGTGGAGTAACCTGGTTATAATGCTCTCGAGAGCTGGACCACGCTTAGGCTCCGAGACATTATGTATCTCATCCACCACAACTACACTAGCCTCCCTCACTATCGAAGGCTGGGATCTCAGGAGGCTGTCGAGCTTCTCGTAAGTAGCTATAATGACCTCTGCATCTGGGTGCCCTTCCCTAAAATCGCCGACGCTGATCTTCACCCTCAGGCCCATAGACTCCAGGACCCTGAAGTCAGAGTACTTTTCCTGAGCAACACTCTTTAGAGGGACCAAATAGTAGGCCTTACCACCCACGCTCAAGAGCCTATTAGCTATGGCTATGAGCGATATCAGGGTTTTGCCGGATCCTGTTGGAGAGGCGACGACCAGGTTGACACCCCTCTCCACACCCCTAGACAGGGCGAGATACTGGGGCTCGAAAAGCCTCCTTATACCTAAAAGGCCGAGTAAGCGTTTCGTAGCGTCTGTGACGTATGGGGGTATATCGAATGAGCCCTCAACTGTTCCCAACTCTATCCTCTCACCCTACACGGCTCATATAGCCTTATAGCATTCTGTCCGGACCTCTATTATGAGGCCCTGCCTGTAGAGCTTTTCAATAGCCTCTCTCACCTTCTCCTCTGGCACGTTTTTCTCAGACAGGATCTTGATTAGCTCGCCAGCTCTCACGCACCCTTCACCGCCCTTCTCATCCATAATCCTCTTTACTGCGTCTAGGACCTCAGACATTATCTTCCTGGCCCTGAAGCTTGCTCCAGTCATTATTATGCCGACGTCTATAGCCCCTGTCTCGATGTCTAAGCCTATACTCTCGAGGACGCTCGTCATAATCCTGATAGCGGCTATTGCGTCTTCCTCTGTTGCTTCGTGCTTCAACGACATTCTGGCGTGGGCTTCGGTTAGGCGGATGAGTGCCTCGAGCTGCCTGGTTGTGATTGGTATAGGCTTGGCTCCTTCTTGTGAGTGCTGGAGGGCGCTGCTCCTCATCTCCACATAGAATTCTTTGAGGAGTCTCTTAGCTTGGGGTGTGAGCTTCGGCTTAACGTGCTTCCTTGCATAGGCAATATATTTCCTTAGAAGCTCGAGATCTATTTCTGGGCGGAATAGCTCGACGTTGGTGTGCGTCTCAAGAACATAGTTCGCCAGCATCTCATCTCTGCTCTTCTCTATCACATCTCTAACTATGAAAATCAAGTCGAACCTAGAGATAATTGGTGCTGGGAGGTCTATATTGTCTACGAAGCTCCTAGAGGGGTCGTAGTATCCGAACTTCGGGTTTCCAGCGGCGAGAATGCTAGCCCTTGCGCTTAAAGTAGCCTTTATCCCAGCCTTAGCTATACTAACCGTCTGCTGCTCCATAGCCTCGTGTATAACGCCTCTATCGTCCTTCGACATCTTGTCGAACTCATCTATAACTGCCACACCCCCATCCGCCAAAACGAGCGCGCCCGCCTCGAGGAAATACTCTCCCGTCCTAGCGTCTCTAAGGACTGCTGCGGTCAGGCCAGCCGCAGTGCTGCCCTTTCCTGTAGTGTAGACAACTCTAGGTGCTATTTGGGAGGCGCTCTGTAGCAGCTGGCTCTTCGCCACCCCAGGGTCCCCCACGAAAAGAACGTGTATATCCCCCCTAGTCCTCGTACCGTCTGGCCTGAGCTTCGCTACGCCGCTGAAGAGGAGTAGTGCGATAGCCTCCTTGAGATCCCAGTGGCCGTATATGGTGGGTGCTATGCTGGCCACTATTTTATCCTTTATCCACGGATCTCGGGCTAGCTGGAGGATCTTCTCCTCGTCCTCCCTCGTTATGCTGACCTCCTCAAGTATCTTCTCCTCAAGTAGGATGCTGTTAGCCTCCATGTAAAGGCTGTATAGGGTGCTGGTCGAAGAGAACTGTTGTAGGCCTACTACGCCGACGACCTTTATCCTGTCTCCAGGCCTTACTCTCTCCACGAGATCCCTCTGCAGGTGGACCTCTATACTTCTCGGGATCTGGCCTCCCGGGACGTCCTCGGGTCTCTCTTGGATTACTATCTTCTGCCAATCGATATAGACGCTTTTCTCCCTCACCAGAGTGAATCTGCCACCACCCTCACCACACCTCGGGCAGATCGAAGGCCTCTCGATCCTTTCGCCTAGTTCCTCGTCATCTCCTTGGGGCCACGGGAACTCGCCTCCGCACTTGTCATGCCTGAATACCGCTTTTACCATGCGGGTAGCTCGTGGGTGCATCCTAGTTACAATCCCGTTTACCTGGACTAGCCTGCCTATGTGCTCGCTTCCTATATCTCTGATCCTGACAGTGTCGAATAACCCTATGAACCGGGGGGTAAACACTCTGTCCCTAGCGTACTCGGGACTCTCGAGCGCTACCACTTCCTTAAGTGCCTCAGAGGCCTCTCTAAGGAATTCTCTGGGCTTTTCCAAGAGTAGCTCGGCTTGGAGCGGGTCGTATCGGTATAGATCCTTGAACTCTACCGTTATACTAGCCTCCTCATAGTTTATCATACGCCTTACTTCATCTAGGTATTTGAGCCTCCCCTGCTCATCCCTGAAATTCTCAACGAAGCTCTTGAACTTCTCACCTATCCCGAGGCCAGCTTCTTCTCCGAAGAGGCTCTCCCTGGACATTCAAGACGCCCTCCTAGATGTGAGTGAAGAGATGTACTCCTTCCAGCTATTGACGAGTCCCTCGATCATGCTGTAGATCAGGCTCTCCTCTATAGTTAGCCTCCCCCTAACCTCCTCGCCGCCACCACTAAGAGCCAGTCTAACCATCTTGGCCAGCCTCCTCTCCGAGATCTGGAGGATAGCCCTCTCTACATTCTCCCTATCCTGGAAGAGCATGTATCCAGGATTCTCCCTTATCCTCCTGTCCAGATCCTCGACGAGCTCTTTCACCTTGAGGTAGAAGTCGTCAGGCACGTCCATGAGAGTGTTGGCGGCGGTCTTCTTAACCTCGTGGTAATGCACCAGATTCACATAGTCAATATCAACAGCTCTCTCCTTATACTCGACAACACCCTCTTCCTTGAGGAGCCTCGCCTGCCATCTCGGCAGCTCTATCTCGTCACCCCGCCTGGCGTTTAGAATGCCTGCCGTCGTGGGCAAGCCCTTGTAGTCCTTGACAAACACCACCTTAACCGGGGAGACCTCATAGTAGCTTTTGACCAGCTCGAGCGACGACCCAAGGTAGTCTACCATGCTAGTCCCAACCCCAATTATGCTCTTTTAAGGTGCGTTAATACCTGAAAAGGGTGGTGGCTCCCACGGGAAACCCCCTTGTATAGGCTATCGATATAACCTCCTAAACCCTCCTCAACAAGGCCGGGAAAGAGTATAATGAACAAAATTGCCGGGGTCCAGACGCCGCTGCTAGCCCTAGCACTGCTAAACGGAGTGACGTTCGGGGTAGTCATAACCATACTAGCCCCATACATGTACGAGTCAGGCTTCACGGGAACAGAATTTGGACTCCTAACATCGGTAGCAACAGTCTCTAGCCTCGCCCTCACCATAGCCTCAGGGCCGCTAAGCGACGTGCTAGGAGCCCGCAAGGTCGTGGCCGCAGCCTACGCTCTAAAATTTATTGCATTCACCCTCTTCACCATACCAGACACGCTGTTCCTAGCTATAGCTTTCCTCCTCCACGGCATGTCCCTGGGAGTGTCCTGGAGTGCTGGCACAGCATTAGTCGCAAGGTCTAGCAGGGACGAGCAACTGCACAGGCAGTTCACCTACTTCATGGCCAGCAATATGGTGGGGGGCGCCGTAGGCAGCCTAGCAGGAGTCCTCCCCCCACTCCTCTCATCCATATTAACAACAGACCTCCTCACAGCATATAGGATTACAATAGCCATCATGGCACCCCTAAGCCTGGTACAGTCAGTAATAGCCCTAGTTATTAGAGAGGACTTCGGATCCTCCAGAATTCATGCATCGCCCAGGGAGCTAGCCACGGGATTCCGCGAAGCCTTATCGGACAGGAGATTCAAGCTCTTGATAGCCTTTAACCTCGTTATCGGGCTGGGCGCCTCGATGTCTATCCACAACATTGGCTACTACTTTGCTGCGAAGTACGGTGTCACCAGTGCAGAGATAGGTGTTGTGAATGCTGTCGAGCAGGTCGTGATGGCTATGACGGCTGTTACGGCGTCTCGACTCTCAGAGCGGGCTGGTAGCATACTTAAGGTGTATGTTATGTTGACGAGTATGAGCGTTCCTCTACTCATTGCTATGACTATAGTTGATAGCTATGCGTTAGCAGCCGCTATCTACGTGGTCAGGACTGTCCTTATGAATGCGGCAAACCCTCTACTAGGAGCATTAGCCTTCAGATATGTCCCCCGGCGTAGAAGGGGGGCCGCGAGCTCGCTTTTCAGCCTCAGCTTCTCCATGCCCGCCACTGCTGGTAGGGCTCTGGGAGGAGCATTGCTGGACGTCGACCTAGAGCTACCTCTAAGGCTAACTGCAGTCATATATGCTATAGCCCTTGCCTACGTGTATTCCAAGAAAGGAGAGCTCGAGCCTCCTGGAGAAATCATAGTCAAGAGAAGAGAAGGCGGAGCGCAACTAGCGAAAGCACCACAGCAACTACAGGCCTCAAAGCCCTAACGCTCATCCTCTTAGCAAGCATAGGGCCGACTACACTCCCCGCCAGAGCCCCGGAGGCGAAGGGCAATGCAGTCCTATAATCTATTAGGCCTGTAGCTGCGTGGACTGACGCTGAAGCCACAGCACCTAGGCTAATGCTAACCATGCTGGTGGCCACAGCCTCCTTGAGAGATGCTAGCCTCAAGGTTGTTAGTATCGGGACAATGACAGCTCCGCCACCTGTACCTGTGAGGCCAGCGAATACCCCTGCTAAAGCTCCCGCTGCAACCATTGCTACATTATTACTCCTCCCACCCTCAGGGCCAGCTGGCTTATCATTTGAGAGGCCTCTGAACTCCCTGTATGTTCTAAGGAATAACCGCCCGCTGTAGTAGAGGATGAAGGCGGCTAGAATAACCTCAAGCACCTCAGGGTCAATATAGGCGACTAGATACGCCCCCACTATGCTTCCCGGCAGCATCGACAACATTATAGGTGCAGCC
>WANT01000025.1 GCA_015521685.1 Aeropyrum sp. | reverse complement strand
GAGCCGAGGAGGGTGTATAGGGAGCTGCCAGTCATTCTAGGGAAGACCAGCCTTCTCGGAGTTGTTGAGAGGGTGTTGAGGGAGCTTGATGTAGGTGAGAGGAAGGAGGTTGAGGTCACGCCTGAGGAGGGTTTCGGCGAGAGGAGGGAGGACCTCGTCATAAGAGTCCCGATTAAGAGGCTCCGCAGGATGAACATTCCGGTCAGAGTCGGCGCCGAGGTAGATGTGGGTGGAAGGACGGGGAGGATAGCTAGGGTGACAGAGAGATTCGCCTATATCGACTTCAACCATCCTCTGGCTGGGAAGAGACTCAAGGTGGAGGTTGAGGTTGTAGGCAAGCTTGAAGGGGATGCTGAGAGAGCCAAGTATCTAGCAGCTCGGATACTTGCGATAGACCCAGCAAAGGTTGAGGCTGATGAGGGGGAGGGCGTTTTGAGGATAATCCTACCTGTGGAGGTGCTAGGGCTTAACGACCTTGAAGCCCTCCTAGCTAAGCTTGCGACCGACGTAATGGAGTACCTCTCTCCCAAGAGGCTTGAGATAGTAATAAGAGTGGAGTATCCTAGGGGGTCTGAGGGAGAGGGCAAGGAGGAAAGTAGTGAGGAGTCCAGCGAGGGTGGTGAGGAGGAGTCTGGCGAAGCAAGCCAGGAGTAATTGTTCAATTGTTCATATGACTCCCGTCTTTCTGGCCAGGGTCTCAGCGGCATCCCGAGTCAGGCCTTTTTCACCCAGTATAGTATATCTCTCTGGCCTTATCTTGGCGGCCATAGCTAGAGCCTCCACAACCTCTTCCTCACTCACGCCGAGCTCCCTGGCGTTTGTGGGCGCGCTCACCTTCTTCAGTAGCTTTCTAATCCTCCTCCAGTCCCTGCCGTGTAGGTAGGACATCATTATGGTGCCTACGCCGACTGCCTCGCCGTGGAGTGGCTTGTTTCTAGCTACTATGTGGAGGGCGTGGGCGAAGAGATGTTCGCTACCGCTCGCTGGTCTAGTGCTCCCGGCTATGCACATGGACACCCCGCTACTGACTAGAGCTTCCAATAGAATCCTGTAGCCCTCTCTTGTACCTAGTGCTATCTCCTCGGCGTACTGGCTGACGTGCTTGGCGCTTAGTAAGGCTAGGTTCGCCGCGTACTCACCGTAGTACTCCAGCCTCAGCCTGTGGGCGAGCCTCCAGTCTAGAACAGCGGTATACTTGCCTATCAGGTCTCCAAACCCAGCTATGTTGTACCTCCTAGGGGCCTCTGCTATCGCGTCGATATCTATCGCTATCAAGTCTGGCGTCTTAGCAGGCTTGGAGACGGGTTTGCCGAATCCCTTGAGGCTCGAGAATGGGGAGGTTATGCCGTCGTGGCTGGCCACCGTGGGTAGGCTGACGAACACGCTCCCAGACTCCCTAGAAGCATACTTAGCCACGTCTATGGACTTACCGCCGCCCAAGCCTGCGATAACTTTGAATCTCTCGCGGGAAGCCTCCTCAGCCACCTCAGCCGCCGTGTCTACGCTGGCGTCACCCACAACCCTGAGACTCGCATGGAAGCCCATCTCCTCCAGGCTCTCCCTAACAACAGGATAGTACTTCTTGGATACCGTTGGGCCTGAAACCACGAGAATCGTGCTTCCCCTAGGTACAACCTCCAATAGGTACTTTCCTACGGCTCCCAGTATGCCCGAGCCGACCACTATCTTTCGGGGCAGGTCTATCTTGTGGGTTGATGCAAGCAACTGCGAGGCACCTTAGGCTTTCCATCCGTGGTAGTCAGCCCGGTGTACTTAGTTGGTGGCGCTCGAGGTTCAAATATCGCTCGCGGAACGCCTTGACATAACGATAAAACTTCCGGGAGGGGCTTGAAAGTATGATGGGCTTGTGGAGGGTGCCTTCAGTTGTCCGTGCCGCCCGTGTTCAGAAGTGACAATGCCGGAGGATCTCCAGTATCTACTGGTACTACTACTGTAGGGCTTATTGCAGGGGATAGTGTTGTCCTCGGTGCTGACAAGAGGGCGACTGCCGGCTTCCTCATAGCCAGTAGGCGCGTCAGGAAGATAGTTATGCTCTCCGACTACGTGGCGGTGACCGTGTCAGGCCTCGTCGCCGACGCACAGATACTTGCGGATATAGTTAGGCAGGAGATAAGGCTATACGAAATGGCCAACAAGGCTAGGCCGAGTGTTAAGGCTGTAGCCACACTCCTCTCGAACATACTATTCAGCAGCAAGTTCTTCCCATACATAGTCCAGCTGATTGTCGGCGGCTACGACGGCAAGCCAAGGCTCTACACGCTAGACCTCTTCGGTAGCATCACTGAGGATAGGTTCACTGCTACAGGCTCTGGATCGCCCGTAGCCTATGGAGTTCTGGAGGAGAAGTATAGGGAGGACCTCGCGCCGGAGGAGGCCGCCAAGATCGCCGCTCTGGCCATAAGGTCTGCAGTCCTCAGGGACGCGGCGTCTGGCGATGGAGCTGACATAGTTATCATTGGTCCAGGCGGGGTGGAGGAGAGGTTTATACCCTATAGCGCGCTAGTTAATATTTAAGACTCTAGAGGCCACCACTAAATTAGTGTCGGGCGGGGGGCAGGAGTTCTCCGCCTTGTCAAGAATAGAATAAGCATGTATAGTTGCGTGGTTCTGAAGGGGGCTTGAGAGAGGGGCCCTCCAAGGTGCTCATGTTGTAATGTGGCGCTTAGAGTTGGACGTGATGCGATGGTGGTTTGGTATTGTCTAGCCGTTCTAGGGTGCAGGAGCCCATAGGTAGGCCTAGGCAGCAGTTCTCCCGCAAGCACCTCATAATGGAGATATACAAGTCCCTGAGCACAGCCGATATAGTCAGCGTGGACTTCGAGGGGCCGGAGATAGCCGTCTACGTGAAGAACCCGAAGTTCCTTCTGGAGAGTGAGGGTATAGTCAAGGATCTCGCTAGGAGGCTTAGGAAGAGAATAGTTGTCAGGACCCATCCCCAGTCTAGGAAGAGCCGCGAGTATACGGTGAAGTTCATAAGGGAGAATGTGCCAGCCGATGTGGGAATAGTTGATATACAGTTCGACGACGTTCTCGGAGAGGTCAGGGTTGTAGCAGACAAGCCGGGGAAGCTTATGGGTAGGGGCAAGACGTTCAGGAGTCTAGTTCTGGCGGAGACCGGGTGGAGGCTAGAGGTGTATAGAAAGCCCCTCCTGCAGAGCGGGCTTCTCGACAGCGTGCTGAGACACCTGCAGAGGCATGCGGAGGAGAGGAGGAAGGCTCTGAGGGATATAGGCGAGAGGATCTTCAGGGATATGCTGATAGGGACTAGATACGCCAGGATTGTCGGGCTGGGTAGCTTCGGCGAAGTAGGGAGGTCCGCCATACTAGTAGATACTGGTGAGAGCAGGGTCTTGCTGGACGCGGGGCTATCGCCATCGGGCTACGGGCCCGATAGCTACCCCTTCTACTGGTCTCCCGAGTTCAGGGTTGACGAGCTGGACGCGGTTGTCATAAGCCACGCCCATCTGGATCACGTGGGCACCCTACCCATCCTCTTTAAGTATGGGTTCAGGGGGCCCGTCTACGCCACGCCTCCTACTAGGGATATTATGATCATAGTTCTGAGGGACCTTATGAACCTCATGAGGAGGGAGCAGGGGGAGCCGCCGTTCGATGCTAGGGACATAGAGAAGGTCCTCACTAGGGTTATTACTGTTGGCTACAATACCGTAACCGACGTAGCCCCAGATATAAAGATGACTTTCATTAACGCAGGGCACATACTAGGTAGCTCTATGGTCCACCTCCACATAGGTCAGGGGCTCTACAACATACTATACACAGCTGACTTCAAGTTCTATAGGATAAAGGATGACAAGAGCACCAGGCTCCTCCCGCCAGCAGACTACTCCTTCCAGAGGATCGAGGCGCTCATCATGGAGGCCACCTACGGGGCTAAAGAGACGCAGCCCAGGGACCAGGCTGAGGCGGAGCTAGTAGAGCTAGTTAACAAGGTGTACAAGCGTGGCGGGAAGATCCTCATCCCAGTAATGGCTGTCGGTAGGGGGCAGGAGATACTTGTGGTTCTCAACGAGGCTATGAGGCAGGGCAAAATCCCCGAGATACCTATTTACGTGGACGGCATGGTTTACGAGGTGACAGCCGTCTACACAAACTACCCGGAGCTGCTGGTCAAGCCTATTAGGGATAGGATTCTGAAGGAGGGTGACAACCCGTTCGAAGGCCCCACAACAGTCTATGTTACGGACCACGAGAGAAGGGATGAGGCTATGTACAGCGACAAGCCCTCCATCATCCTCTCGACTAGCGGCATGATGAACGGCGGGCCTATACTCGAGTACTTCAAGTATATGGCTGGAGATCCTAGAAACGCCCTCGTGTTCGTCAGCTACCAGGCCCCAGGCACCCTTGGCAGGAGGATCCAGTCCGGCGAGAAAGAGGTGGAGCTTGAGGTCGACGGGGAGCTGAGGAGGGTGAAGGTAGAGCTTGAGGTCGTCTCTATAGAGGGCTTCACAGGCCACTCTACCCGCGGAGAACTGCTCTCGTTCATCAGGAGGCTGCAGCCCAAGCCCAGGAACGTGGTCCTAAACCACGGGGAGCCAGCTGCCGTGGCCTCTCTAGCCCACTCAATCAAGTCAGGCTGGTCTAAGCTAGGCTTCGAGACGCCCCCGATAATAGAGGCTCCAGAGAACCTGGAGGGCGTGAGGCTGTTCCCGAGGAACCTTAAGATGAAGATGGCGCTACAGCACTCTTAGCCCTCCAAGAGTTTAGAGTTTAAACACCCTTCTTCTCCAGCTCTAGGCTCGCCTCCCATATCCTATCCCCCAGCCTGTGGACCCTCGATACGGCTTT
>WANT01000024.1 GCA_015521685.1 Aeropyrum sp. | reverse complement strand
TCATACTTGCCTCCGGCCTCTCGTTCATAGGCTCTATAATCGCTTGGGCTATCGTATTAGTCGCTGTAAGGGCGGGTGTTGATCCCGATGCAACTTCTCAGCCATTAGTTACTGGGTTGGTTGATTTGATGGGAGTATCATTATTCTATATTGCTTCGGTAGCCTTAGTTGGGGTAGTTTAGAGTTGCTTGGGTGCAGGCAGCGGATTAGGCTGTTTAAAGCTTCGTTATTGGCAGCAGATATCATTGTGACTGTTGCTGGACTCATTATAGCTGTTAGGAGTGTTTTCCCGTGGAATGTTATAGTAGCTATTGCGATTGTGGCTGTGACGGTGGTCTTAGGCGTTAGCGTGTATAGGGAGCTCGGGAGAGTGTCACGCTCTGTTGAGTCTCTGGAGCGTGTTCTTGATGGTCGGTACAAATGTTTGGGTATTCTCGAGATCCTGGTATGGAGGTGTGGGGACGCGATCTACTGCTATAGTCCAGTACATGATAGGGGCTCTTCTGTGAGGCTTGACAAGGTGGAGAGGGTAGAGAGAGCGCCTATTTTGGGTGGGTTGGGGTTTGTGTGTGCTGCTCCGCTAGGTGGTAGGATGCTCTTAAAGTCTGAATCCACGCTAAAGTTTGAGGGCCCTCTGATATTGCTTTCCCCGGAGGGCTCGATTGTGCGAGGTAGTGGGCTACTCAACTATTATTTCGGTATTGAAAACCTCCTTACAGAGGTTGGGCAGGATAGGAGCTGCTCAGTAGGCGGGTCAGAAGGTAGGGGCTGACAGGATTTGGAGTACAGAGTAGGGAGGCTCGAGGGCTGGCATATCGCTATAATCTTCTACATAATTACAGTAGTAGCCTTCTGGGCCTTACCGCTCGAATATGAGCTTGAAGGCTATGCGCTGGACTCAAGTGCAATGTATTATGAGAACGGAATATCGGTCTCCAAGTTATACGCGGGCTTTCAGGTATACAGTTCAGAGTTGGGGGGTTTCAGAGTAGTTTCGTATACGCCGCTATCCGCGTGTTCGACAGGACGGGAAATAGTTATGGCTGCAAGTCTTGTGGAACCATACATGATTATATCCACTCCACAGGCATGGACGGTGCGGTCGATTTACATGGGAGGGTTGTTCGCTAGTCTAGCGTGCAGCGAGGAAAAGTCCATAGCGGCCTCTATATATGGTGACGGTCGTTTGCGGCTGGTTGTAGTAGAGGATGGGAAGGCTAGTTTATATGATGTTAGGGGGCTAGAGGATCTCACTATTAAGTATTACGACGAAGCAAAAGCTCCGTTCAGACAGTCGTCTAGCTGGGGTTCTATGGTCTTTTTCGGCAATGTGGTAGTCTCAGCGAGCAGAGATTCTAATACAATGGCGTTTATTTTGTCGGGGGAGCTGGGAGCGGTCAGAATATATGGAGCATACGAGTCGGCGGACTATGTGCTGGTTTACGGTCAAATAGGTGGAAATGGGTTCCTGTATGATTTAGAGAAGCGTAATGGAGTAGTGTTGAACATAAGTAACTCCAGGATCGTAGCCGCTAAGGATGGCCCCTTAGGAGTCATAGCTCTAGTGGAGGTACCTGGGGAGCCACTTATGATAGCCAGGTTTATAGAGTCTCCCGATGGTTTCAAGCTTGTTTCTCTTAATGAGCTATCGATTTCAGGCTCATACGTATTCCAAGGATATTGGGCTTCCAGCTCCGGGCTGTGGGCATCATTCAATTTGATATCCCATCCAAAATACGAGTCAATCGTACTAAATCTCTACACTGGAGGGTATGGAGTTGTAGAGACCGAGAGTGGCTGGAGCATAGCGAGGCTTATCCCGGCTAGAGTAATATCAGAGGACTACACGGATGAGTTGTTGTTGAATGTTGAGGAGAGGCTTATCAGGCTTGAGGAAGTGAATATCAGTGTTATAAATGATATTCCTAAACTGCCTCCAACTGGCATGAATGTAGAGGCCGCGCAGCTCAAGGGCGGCAAAGGACTTGTATACGCTATGACGGCCTTCTTTGGTCTGGCTCCGTGGGTAGCATTATTATCTTCATTGCTGGGTTTGAGAGTAGAGGGTGAATGCAGATAATTACCCTTAGGTTAGGAACATATACATGCAGGAATTAGATAGAATTAGAGTACATGGAGTATAGGATTAGGCGAGCCTAGGCCTCAAGTCAGGAGTAAGGTGTAGGTGCGCGACGCCTTGCCAAGCGATGAGGAGCTTATCTCTATTCTTCAGAGGAGCTTTAGGCTAACAACATATGAGGCGCGGGTTTATTTAGCCTTACTGCGTGGAGCATCATCTCCGAAGGAGGCTAGCGTGATGAGTGGCGTCCCGCTCCCTAGGGTCTACGACGTCGTGAGGGTGCTAGAGTCTAAGGGCCTTGCTGTTCCTTCGTCAGAGGGATGGTACAAATATGTGCCACCTAGGGCTGCTGCTGTGGCAGAGATCGCAAGAATTGAGGAGGAGTCTAGGAGTAAGGTGAGGTCTATTATTAAAGCTGCAGAGGTGCTAGAGTCAATAGTGCAGTCGCCTGAGAAGCCTGTGGAGCCTGTTATAGTGGATAGCCCTTATCAGGTTATAAGCCTGGCTGCCGAGGCTCTTAGGGAGACGGATAATGTCTACATAAATATAGTCTATGTATTGAGGGATTATCCGAATATCGTTAGAACGATAGCGGGCGAGGCCGCCAAGCTGGGGAGGGCCATATACCTAATATCCAAGCCGCCCATGGATATTGGGGGGGACGTTATTGTTCTCGAGAGGGAGGTACCTATGCCTGACGCCATAATTATGGCTGCTAGAGGGATATTCCTGTATCCCGGAGGACCCACCGGTATTAGGGCTGTCGTAGTGAGTGATAGAAGCTATCTAAGCTTGGTTCTCGACAGGCTTAGGAAGCACATATCATAATCTTTGCCCCCTCTACATCGACTCCAAGCTCTTGATTATTTCCCTTATAACCCTAACCCTAGGATCCCCGTACTCGAGATATATGAACCTGATCCTACCATACCTCTTCTCGCCGACAAGCCCCATTCTCTTAAGATCTTCGATGTGTTTCGAAACAAGCTTATGATGCATACCAGTTTCTCTAACTAGCCGTGTAATATTAGCCTGGCCATCCTTAACAAGGATCTTAAGTATCTTTACCTTTCCCTTACTGGTAATAATATCCTCGAGACCTGCCAACTCTTGCCTTCACCTCTTCACTCTACTCTCCCCCGTCACTTAATTTACCTGAGATCACCGAGTCTACGACCTCCACAAGCCTATCTGCAGGTAGGTATGGGGCTAGTCTAAGTAGCGTTGTCCTGCCCCTCATACCCTTACCTGAGAGCCTAGACTCTACAAGTCCCAGGGCTGTAAGGTGTTTGAGGTAGACATGGTACTGGGTGTAGCCCCGCGGCTTTAGGCCTAATTCTGCTATGGTTTCTTCGTATCTCTGCCTAAGCATGCCAGTATTTATCCATTCCAACCCCTCCATGGTAGCTTGTGCTACTAGCTTTAGTATGAGGAGCTCGTGGACGCTTAGGGCCTCTAGCTCGCTTACTTGGATGCTTGCTGCCTCATTCTCCGATACCGCCCTCCTGACAAGCTCCTCGCTGAGCGAGTCGTAACCCAGGGATTCGGCTAGCTCGCACGCCATCTTGAGAGCAATTATAGCTCTTCTAGCGCTCCCGTCCCCACCGCGATCCTCTCCATACACATCGCTTATTAGAGTTAGATGTTCCGGCCTCCAGGAGAAATCTCTAAGACCTAGCTCGGCCCTCTGCTCTAGGATCTTGTAGAGCTCTCCAGACCTGTAGCCAGGAAGATGGATTTTGAAGCCTATTTGGGACTCTACCTGGGGTATCTTCTCCCTCATGTAGCTTAGTGCTCTTACATCGCTGGCTACGAGGAGAAAGCCCACCCTGCTGACACCGTCTCGCGTAGGGATTTCCTCATGTATTCTTAGTAGAGTGTAGAGGTCCTCGGAAGCTATCCTAGGGCTGCTCAACATGCTCTGGAACTCGTCCAGGACTACTAGCAGGTAGTGGTTCTTCATGTACAGGTTGTCGACGAGAGCCTTGAGTATATCTATAGCTGGAGCGCCGCGAACCTGTATAGGGTAGTCGGTTTGCCTTACTATCACGCTTAGAATGCTATAGAGGTTTGGAGCGTTGTATGCATTAACGTAGGCGTGCCTAACCATTATGCCCTCTTTGGCAGCGATGCTGGACACCCTTTTCGCGACGAACTTAGCTAGGGTTGTCTTACCTATGCCTACCCTGCCTAGGCTGCCGTATATCATGTTGACGTCTGCCAGACCAGCATTGGAGAAGAGCCTGTTCATGTAGATCCTGGTTAGTATCTCCGCCTCCTCGCTTCTCACCCTCAGCTCGGGGGGGATATAGTTCTCGTCGAGGACTTTTCTGTCCTTGAATATGGTGTTGGCGCTACTATACACTTTCATACACCCATAGATCCTTATTATCTACCAAAGCGAAAGTATTTGGGAGTGATACTACTTAACCGTAAACCCCTCGATAATATAATAGAATACAGCGCGAGCCGCAAGCCCTAATAATACCGATTGAGAAGATGAAGACGTCGTCAACGCTCTCGACAGCAATACCCCTGCTAGAACCTCTAGCAGGGACAACACCTGTAGATCTCAACAACTCCTCCACTCTACTCTTCCCTACAATACTCTTTCCAGATCCCCTAAGGCTAAGAAACACCCTATACTTCCCGGCAGGCCTAAGGCTTCTTAAGACGTCACGAAGCTTCTCGAGGACCTCTCCCTCAGAGGAAGCCTTAAAGCAAGAGACGGATGGAACAATTCTTTGAACAAAACCGAACTCCATCCTCGCGGCAGCTCTCGAGACGTCTAATGGGCTAGAACCCCTGGCGAACAACAGTATAACTCCTGGAAACCGCGACTCCTTCACAAGTATATGCCCCCGACTTACAGTGGCGGCCAGGTCCCACGCCTCCTCGAGTGCCCAGCCCCTCCTCCCCGGCTGCGCTATTACTATTGCTGTCGGGCACTCGGACATATGTCCTTCAGCGGACACTCCACACACCTCGGCCTTCTTGCAGCGCAGTATTTTCTCCCGAGAGCGATAAGAAGTCTGTGAGCTTCTTCATTATTCTCGTCGCCGAAGAACCTTATGAGTGATTGCGAGACTTCATCGTAGCCCGCCTTCTCACCAACAAGCCCCCAACGTTTAGCTATTCTGGCGGCGTGGGTGTCTACAGCGAAGACTCCTCTAGCTTTCCGTACTAAGCTTAGGAACACGTCTGCTGTCTTAGGCCCTACACCTGGAATACCTATAAGCTTCTTACGTAAAATTGACGGGTCCTCTCTAAGGAGGTAGTCTGGCCCCCCCCACGAGTGAACGGCTTTTGCTAATTCCTTGAGTGTCCTGGCTTTCTGTCTTGCTAGGCCTGCTATCTTTATCGACTCAATTATACTGTTCTCGGAAGCCTCCATAATATCATTAACACTAACGCCTACATTTTCCCTGAGCTTTAGATAAGCTTTGATACTATTCTTGTCATTAGTGTTCTGGCTGAGCACTATTGATACTAGAACGGCGAAGGGGTCCTTATCTACCCGATATGAGACCAGGGCTACATACTCGTCCCATCTAGGAGATAAGCTCTTTCTAAGCCGCTCGAGGACCTCGCTACCGCTGGCTTTCTCAGCTATCGAACCCACTTCAATCCCACCCTAACAGTCGGCTCATTAACCTCACTGACTGAAAAATATCAACCAGGGGTGATGTAGTATGGCTAGAGACAAATGCGGGGGTTGGGAGCACGATGAACACACTGCTGACGTACTAGTTAGAGCCTGGGGTAGGACCCTTGAGGAGGCAATAGAAAATAGCGCTATAGGGGTCTACGAGGTAATCACAGACACTTCCCGGGTTAAGCCCAAAACACGGGTTGACTTGAATACGGAGGGGATCGATATGGAAAACCTACTATATAGGTTTGTAGAGGAGCTATTGGCATACACCGATGCTGATGGCCTGGTGTTTTCGATTGTGAGGGTCTGTAAGGTCGAGTGCGGAGAACCCGATGCTGGATGCAAGATCGCTGCTAGCGCGTGGGGGGAGAAGTTCGACGATTCCAGGCATGAGCACAGGACTATCGTGAAGGCCATGACCTACGCGGACATGGAGATATCTAGAGTCGGCGAGGACTGCTGGAAGATACAGTTTGTTGTCGACATCTAGCTATGATATCTAGTTATCTAATCCTCAGCCTGCAAGACTCGCAGAACCAAGCCGCTTTATAGTCCACTTCTCTAACTGAATTGCTAAAACTCATGACACATTTCGGGTTGGAGCAGTGGGGGAGACCGGCCAGATGGCCAGACTCGTGGAGGACCTCCTTGACAACACGCTCAAAATAAAGGTTCCTATCACTAGACTCAAGCCTCTTAACATAAACAGAAGCTACTCCAAAATCTCTCGATGCCAGGCCAAACACGTAGTTCATTCCATCAATATACCCATCAGCAGCTACCACTCCTATGACTCTAACCCCCTCTTGAATAAACTCCCTGAAAACACGGCCAATATATCGGTTCAAGGCTATAGCATCGAACTGCATTCTCTCCCAGTTATAAGCTTCTATCGGCGGCTGTAAAGGGTCGGCCAAGGCTATCCACTCGCTCTCAACGGGGAAGCTAGTTTTGCTGAGCTTAGCAATCTCAAACACTGTGTCTGGGGCAACACCTAAAGGAACTAGCATAAAGATGTGGTCAACCAGTTTCGGACACCTAGATATCCAAGGTTTGACTTGTAAGAGATAAATGTAAGTCAACGTGGTAGGAGCTTGCAGAAGGGTTTTGATCGGGTTGCCGAGAACTATCCTGCAGAGTATCGTATACACTTGTGAGAATTATGGATGAGATAGTTGGTTAACATTGTATTATCAAAATAGTCTTTCAAACATCTAAGTAAGGATGGCTAGAGTTGTAGGTGGTTTCTTAGCCCTCTTCTATCTTCACAAGAATCTCGCTCTCCTGGCTTGAAGGAGCCTTAGTGGCAGTAGCTGGGCCTATAGAGCCATGCTTGGCCTCGCCACTGTCAGCCTTGCCTACCTTTGCTGTGGGGGATTCTAGGACCCCTGTTGCAGCTTCGTGCGTCTTCTCTAGCTTGTCGAGAACGTGTTTAGCGTCTTGCTTCTCCTTCTCCAGAGTTTCGTTTAGCTTTCTTAGATGGTTCATCCCGCTAGTGTAGCTCTTGTCGCTGATTTCCCCGCTGAAATATAGCATCTGGAGGTTTGCTGTGGCACTCGCTACATGTAGCATTTCGTCGTCGATCTCACTAATCCTAGACTTTATCTTTGTCTTAACCTCTTCAGCCCTTATCCTAAGCCTCTTAATCTCCTCCGAGAGCTGCCTTCTCATATTCTCGACGATCTCGGCAGGGATGTTTGATTGTTTGGCTATATTTTCTACAGCCTTCCTTCTCTTGTATGCCCTTTCCAGTGCCTCAATAACTCTTAAAGCCTCAAACTTCCATTCAGGAGAGACAACTATCCTACCATCCACGAGCTTAACCCGCTCGCCCGGTATCCTCTCGAGACCCCTATCAACAATCTTAATCTCAACGCTCTTTATCTCGCCATCTACTCCGCTTGAGAAACTCACAAGTGTCCCAACAGTCCTATCGTATTCGTCCCTAACCTCACTGCCTATTAAGCCGAAGAATCTATCTACCTTGATCACGACTCTAAACACCCCGCCACGAAGCCTCGCTTCGGTATTACTGTTGCTGGATTTAAAACGGGTCAGGCCCTAGAATTACGGGGCCTCTCATACCATATGGGAGCCACTTCTAATACCCGGGCGGTGCAGCGAATGGGGCTCGAGAGCTGGGCTAGAAAGTGGTCGCCGCCGGAGAATGTGGAGACGGTTGGGCAGAAGATAAAGAACTTCATAAGCCCGCCGCCGCCTGTGAGAAGCCAGATAATCCAGGCTGTCTACAGAATACAGGGGCAGATCAGCAAGCTCGACTACAGCCTGGCGAAGCTCCAGAGCTATGACAAGATGCTCTTCGAGAAGGTTGTTAATAGTCTTGTGGAGGGTGACAAGAGCAAGGCGACCATGTATGCTAACGAGCTAGCCGAAGTCAGGAAGATGGCTAAGGTCATAATAACGGTTAGGTATGCACTCGAGAGGGTGAGACTGAGGCTAGAGACGGCCCTCGTCTTTGGGGACGTGAACGCTACGCTAGCTCCGGCTATAGTAGCGCTAAAGCAAGTTGCTGGCCATCTAAAGGGTATGATGCCGGATGTATTCACTGAGCTGATGGAGGTGGACGAGAGTCTGCAGGCTGCAATGATGCAGATGACTGCCCACGTGCCGGTAGCGTTCGACAATGCCTTCGTGTCTGAGGAGGCGAACAAGATACTGAAGGATGCCAGTATAGTTGCGGAGCAGAGGCTCAAGGAGCACTTCCCAGACCTGCCCTCATTCGAGAAGGCTGCTCAGGCAAGTGAGAAGGCCTCTGAGGGCAACGGTAAGTAGCTCTATTTTTACACATAACCGCTTTTCCACTTATTCCAAATTATAATTCTTAATTTTGGAATTTGCTTTCCTCCTAGTTTATCTGTATACCGCAGCAATTAGCTATTTCGTAGGCGTTGTCCTCGTTAACCTTGTTAGGCGGGATAATAGGCTTGTTGTGCGGACACCTCTCGGGCCTGCCAAGGGCGTTGTAAAGCCTCCACGCGTCTTCCAGGCTTATTCCCACGGCGACACTTATACCCAGGTTTTTGCAGTTCTCGAGAGCTATACCAGCCCTCTGAAGGAGGACCTCAACTATTGCGGCTTTCCAGAGGAACTCAGAAAGCAGCACCAGACCTTTCTTGGTGAGTCTAACACCCGTATTCGGCGCTACCTCGAGCAGGCCTTTGGACTCGAGCCTTCTCGTCATTATGCTTACGGTTGATGGCGATACTTTGAGCGTTTTAGCGAGTAAGCTGAACTTGACGAAATCCTTGCTCGGCAGCCCACCCAGTATGTATACTGCTCTGAGGTAGTCGATAGCGCGGGACGAGCTCTTCCCTAAGCCTACTGGAGACCGGGCTCCGTATACTCTACTGAGAGTCAATGGCTAGCACCTCTAGGTTGCGCCTAAGCCACATAATATTAGAACATGTAAAAATGATTAATTTACAATTCCAGCTCTCTGTTATGAATATTTGCAATCTTATTATGAAGATACTTACTGGAGATTAATATTTGTCCAGCTACGAGCCAATAAACACAAAAGCACCCTTCAAGTAGCTGAGGTACTCCTCCCCACGGAGCGTATGGTCAGGGCCAGCACCTCTAAGGTCGCCATAAAGCCTGTATTGGTGGGAAGTACGGGACAATACCCTAGTGATAAGCTCTAGAAAACGACTACGGTTAAGAAAATAGCTGCAGCTGCTGAAGTAGCCAACACCAATCCCAACTAGACTAGAAGCCCAGCCAAAGACTCTACGATAAGCTCTCAACCCTTTACTAACATTCATCCTATCTCCCCTTTGTATGAAAGCTGGTGGATCAACAGCTACTAACGTAAATTCTCGCTTCAGCTTTCCAGAATCTATCAGACTCCACACACTCTCGTTTAATATAATAGCACTTTGATCGCTGAAGCCATTCAACCTCAAATTACGTTTCAGGACCTGTACAGCCGTGGGATCCTCTTCTACAAAGACAACACTACGTGCTCCCTGAGCTAGAGCGTGGAGACCGAATCCTCCCGTATAAGAGAAAACGTCTAGAACAGCGTCTCCGTTTCCAGCTAGAGAGCCGAACTCCAGCCTGTTAAATCTCTGGTCCAGAAAGAAACCTGTCTTCTGGCCCTTCTCGACATCAACGTAGAATTTGACGGGGCCCTCTTCAATTATTACTTCTTTTCGGCTCCCTTTAATCCATCTGGAGACGGGTTTTAGACCGATATCTAGCCTGCTCCTCTGGATACTTTTTTCGAATACATTAGTAGCTCCAGTGAGTGAGGCGAGTTGGTCGGCGATACGAAGTAAGTGTTTGTCTATCGCTGGACTGCTAGATTGGAGCACAACTACGTCGCCGTAAACATCAGCTATTAGTCCCGAGAGCCTGTCCCCATCACTATTTACAAGCCTATAACTATCGAACCTATAGATGAGACCAATCCTCCTACGGGCTTCAAAGGATTCTTCCAACACTCTGGCTATTGCATCCTCAGCCTTCCCTTCCTCACATACCCCACTATACAAGACTCTCGCGGAGACTGGAGTACCCTCTTCCCAAAGACCACAGGCCAAATACTCGCCATCCCTAGATACTAGTTGTACTAATTCGCCATTAATGGGTCTAGTTTTGGGATGAGTCCATTTTCTGTATACGATGCTTGAGCCCAGCCTCACCTTTTGCTCGCCAATCCCGTAGACTATAATCTCAGCAGGCATTACGCCCTAACCCTTCCGTACTCCACAATAGAGAGGGGGATCCGACGAATTATCCACATTGAGAGCGTGATGGACCCTTTCATATTATAGAGGACCACGAGCATGTGCTCGCCACAAGATCACAACGGATAGATTACTATCGGCTTCGGAGAAACAATAATCAGCCTGTCCAGAGTTGAGCCCAATATGAGCTCGCTTATCTTTTTCTCCACAGTTCTACCCATAATTAAGGATGATACGTCCATTTGCTCCGACACTTCTCTAATCAGCTTTTCAGCACTACCTCTGGCCATAATGACCTCCATATCCACCCCGCTATCTTTCGAAAGCTTTTCCCCATATTTTATGGCATTCCTTATCTCGTATTCAGGCTCTGTCTGAGGGGGCTCTATTACGTGGAGGAGTATGATTTTGCCGTCGTCTCTGCTGGCGGCTGAGAATGCGTAGTTGATCATATCCTTCGATACATTCCTATCAACGCATAGTAGTAGTCTCTTGAATAGTGGTATATTGCTTACTAGCTTGACTCTTCCCTCATCCTTATACACCTTAAACCTGAGAACCGGACTATGGGCTAGCTTGACTGTCTCTTTGAATGTTGAGCCTACTGGCAGTATTCTAGAAATTCCTATGCCTTTGGTAGCCATAACGATTTCCGAGGCCGAGATCTCCACGGCTATCTTGGAGATTACCGCGCCTGGGCTGCCGACTGGTATGTCGTGGTATACTTCAGCGTCGACTCCCATATCTGATAGCTGCGTGTTGAACTCCTCAAGCTTCCTTCTAGCCCTCTCCTCGAGAGTCTTGATGAGACCTGTAACGTCGTATCCTCCAGCTACGTGGAAGACGATAGACTCTTCTATCACGTGCAGTAGTGTTACCCTGGAGCCATATTGTTTTGCAATCTCGCCAACCACCTTGACTAGCGGTTCGGCCACATCGGAGAGGTCTAAGGGAAGTAGTAGGTGCCTTAGAACGCCTTTCTCCAACGGTATACCACCCTAACGCTAGGTCCTGCTATATCAATAGGACTTAGACTTAATAGATTGATGGCTAGTGGGTGTTAGATTGGTAGATTTATGTGTATGTTGAGGACCTCGATTACTATGAAGTAGGCTGCCAGCATAACAGCCCCGAATTTAACGCCTACGTCAGCCCACTCCTTCATAGTTATCTTTAGTCTGCCCGCTGCAACGATGTTAGGTATGTTACCTGGTATTAGTATGCCGCCTGATATGAGGAGTGACATCAAAGCACTCCTTATTTGTTCTTCTGTAAGGAATGGCCCAATCTCTGCTGCAGTCAATGTGGCGTTGTCCACTACTGCAGAGATGGTGTTTATCCAGTATAGGGCCCAGGAGGGTAACTGAGCGAAGTACCACTTCACCATTGGGGTGAAGGCTGCGCCTAACATCTCTAGAGCTGCAACGAATAGGAAGACCCTGAATGCCCTCTCCACAATATCCTTTACCGACTCCTCATATGTGAAGTTTATGGTTGATGCCGTGTATTGTACGCCCCTTAGTGTGTAGGCAGCCATCAGGGCAGATACCAGTATGCCTGGGACTATGTAGGCTCCCAGAATATCAATCAAGTATGTAAAGCTAGCGTTGAGCTTTGAGACGGCGATCGTGGAGAGAGGCTCTCCCAGTGGTGTTAGTGCAGCCCCTATGCCTACAGCGAAGCAAGCGTACACCACGTACTTGACCTTCCTGGCCCTATCAATGTTCAGAGCGGCGGCCACCTCTGCTAATATAACGGCTGTCACGATTACTGAGATAATGCTGGATATGAAACCAAGTATCGTCGTGAATATAAATATAAACAATGGGAGCCCCATTCTCTCCATAGCGAGCCCCAGAGCCCTGTAGATCCTCGCATGGTAGTAGTAGAATACTAGTCCGAACAGGAGTACTGCCTGGACTATGCCTATTGGGATGGGCCCCACCATGGCTATAGCTAGAGGCGTTGTGAATGCCTTCTTGAATAGGTCTAGGAGCTGGCCAGCGTCAGCTATGATCCCGAAAGCGTAAACTGCTGCCACTCCTAACAATCCCATGGCGAAAAAGAAGATCTCAAGATTTTCTTCTACAACTCTGACTTTGAAAGGAAGCACAAGTACCAACACAAGGATGATAGAAAGAACTATAGTAACGCCCAGCACAGGCTCCTCGGGAATAGTTAGCTCGACCAAATCACATCACCGTCAAATCAGCACGCGGAGCACCCTCAACAGGGGCTTTTCCAGGGGTCTCCCCGCATCATTGGGCTTTAGCTTTAAATATAGGGGGTATAGGCCTCTGCGCTACCCCAGTCTCTCCTTAAGCTTCTTGATGAAGACTGGCAGGAACTGGTAAAGGTCGGCCACTACACCATAATCGGCTTGCTTGAATATCGGCGCGCTCTTATCCTTATTAATAGCGACAATGATCTTAGAACTCTGTACACCTGACATGTGCTGGGGTGATCCCGATATTCCTATTGCAAAGTAAATCTTGGGCGATACCCTCTTCCCGCTAATTCCTATCCAGTGGTCCTCCGAGAGCCATTTCAGGTCGGCCGCAATAGGCCTCGTACACCCTACCTGGCCGTTCAAGAGTTTCGCCAGCTCAAAAGCCATCTCCAGGTCCTCCCTACTCTTGAACCCCCTTCCAACTCCAACAATTATCTCAGCCTCCTCTAGGTTCGCTCCCCCCACCTCCTTCGGCTTAACATCAACAAGCCTAACCTTTGAGTCTCCTCCTAGTTCTTCCAGTCTAGTAACTACTGGTTGTCCGCCCTCTACGCCTTCAGCTTTGACGAATCTGGGTAGGAAAAGAACTGCTGCTGGCAACGGCACTTCAGCAATCATCTCTGCCTTCTCGCTGAGGAAACCCCTCTTAACTACTAGCCTATCGTCTCCCAGCTTTATCTCCGTAGCGTCAGTGATGAGGGGCATAGACAATTGCCCCGCAACTCTTGAGAAGGCATCCCTCAAATTCTTGTACGCCTCTCCCACTATGAGACTTACTCCCTCCTCATTCACCAGCTTAACAATAGCTGCTACGATCTCTTCAGGCCTGGAGGTTTCAGCTAGATAAACCTTATCCACGTTAATATTGAAATCTCCGCTTGATGCTGACTTATGAACAGCCAGAAGCACAATGTTAGCACTGTCTCCCACGAACTTCCTAGTCCCAACTATAAGCTCTGGGATGTCCTTCTCCTCATACGCTACAGCAAGAACCTTCATTACTGATCACCCCTCGGCTAGATCTTGAGAACCCCCTCCTGGATGAGGGCGTCGATAAGCTTGTCAGCTATTTCCTCCATGGATGAGCCCTCAATTATAACTTGCTTTCTAGTTACCTGTATCCCCTTAATGCCGAGTATCTTTCTCAGGGGCATTTGTATTCCTGGGAGATCTCCTGCCCGTAGTTCTTTGATAGGCTTCCTAGAAGCCCTCCTAATCTGGAGGAGAGTTGGTGGTCTCGGCTCGTTAATCTCCTGAGTGACGCTAATAACAGCAGGCAGATCGGCCTCCACAACTTCAATATAATCCTCGAGATCCCTCTCCGCTATGATCTTTCCACCGGACAACTCTAGCTTCCTGACAAAGCTCAAGTATTGATAGCCGAGTAGAGCGGCTAGGCGCCCGGGCACCTGGCTGGTCACTTCGTCGATAGTCGCCTCGCCTGCAAGGATGAGTGCGGGCTTTATACCCTCTTTTGATAGCACCTCCTTAACCGCAGATGCAGTAGTAGCCTGGTCTCCGGGAGTCAGGCTATCATCTGCTACAACAAAAGCCTCATCAACACCTTTAGCCAGAGCCTCCTGCACTGCAAGCTTTAGATCCTTCATTCTCGAGGCGACCGGTCCCCAGGTTAGGATTGATATAGCATATAGCTTCCCTCCTAGCACTTCCTTGAGCCTTACCGCCTCTTCCACGGCATTCCTATCTATATCGGATATTTTCAGTGGGATGCTTGCTAGGTCTATGGAGCCGTCACTACCCACTCTAACCATGTCGGGGTTGAGCGAAGCCTTAACTAGGACCACGATGTCGTTCAAAGCTAGATACCCAAGAATCACGGGCTTACGATCACGGTTTAAATAACAAGGTTTTAATGTGGAGTCGCACCAGATCTTTAGAGGATGATGTGGCCAGTGCTTCCTCAATCGAGCGATTCAAGTTAGTACAGGAATTTGAAAACTTGTACTTGCTTCAACCCCTTAACTTCTAGGACGGAGTCGGGGTGGACTAGGCCTAGAGAGATACCAAGCTGCACACTCCTCTCTCCTGTTAAAACGATTATATCAGCCTCTTGAATAGCCTCGAGGACCTGCGCTTCCCTCAGGAGGTCCCCTTTGTAGAAGCTACGGCTCACTACCAGTCTAATACCCCTCTCCTCGTCGTATGCGGCCCTGTCTAGGACCTCCTCGTCTGTAACCGTCACCATTATAAACCCTTCCGGGGTTTTAATCTTCCTTACATAATACATGCTCACAGGGAAACACCATTATCGCGGGATTAAGTCCAAGATAATTGGATGTTGTATGAGGTTAAATGGGGTGTCTACTCTAGGATCCTCCATAACCCACTCTTCGAATCATAATACACAGAGCCCTTCTTACGTAGAAGCAAAAACACCCTTCCATATCTCCCGAGCTCGCTCGCCGCCTCCTCAGGGTCGCTCGATCTCACCTTCTCGAGCATATCGAGGAACTCTTCGTAGGATTCTCGGGTGAAAACTGCTATATCTCCCCCTACATCCAGCTGGGGCAGGCCGTAATCCCGGGCTAGCGAGATAAGAGCTGCTGGGGGTAGACCCGCTTTCTGGCGAGACTCGCTAGCCAGGATATACCCGCTCCTCTCTATAACTCCTAGAGCTGCGTCATCGCTACCAGAGGACTTGCGATATCCTCTAACACCTAATTTACCAAGCTCCCTTGATATATGTCTTAGCAAGCCCTCAATCTCATCCAGCCTGGCTTCCAGCCTTGCAAGCCTCTCACCAAGGTCTTCTATGGCTTCTCTAACCATCTCCATCTCCACCCTATCCTTCCTAGGCTCTCTTCGGAAGTAGTCGTCTATTCTCCTCGCGGACAACCCTCCTTATCCTCCCCAGAACAGTCTTACTATTAGTGGGAGGATTTTAGAGAAGTTGTAGAGCTGGGCTTCGACCTGCTCGCCGTAATCTGGAGACGCTATCCACGCCAGCGGGTCTGGGGTTGGCGCTGGCACTCCTGATAGGGCTTCAACTACATAGTAGGGTGATATTATAAGGGATAAGGCTAAAGCTATAGCCGTGAAGACTAATGTGGGAGCGAGGAGTGAGTGTGTATTACCCCTCATGAGGGTGAGAACTCCTCGCCTTAGAATGTAGAGGATGACAAGTATGGGTGTTGCTAGAACTAGATAGTCGAAGGGGGTAACAAGTACCTTTGTGATGGGGGATAATATTAGCTCGGACATACTTCTCAAAGCTGGCAGTAGGATAACTGAGAGTAAGGCTACATAGATGTATGAAAGTAGACCTTCCAGCTTCCCCGAGAGTTCTGCTTCTTTCTCCGACCTTATCTCCAGGGATGCTACTGTGGATCTAATACTCCCTCCTCCTATGAGTATGAGCAGCATTTTAAACAACCATACCACAATAATCGAACTTATAAATAGTGCCGTGACAGCAGAGGCTATGATCCAGATACGCGTTTCAGATATTATCGCGGATACCAGGCCTTGATCTCCCACTAGGACTCCAGCCGAGACCGCAATATCGGGGATTGCCAGTACAGCCCTGTATATGGAGTATGATAGTGCTAGAGCTAAGCCAGGTAGAGCTAGAGATTGGAGGAGGGTTTTCAGAGTTGAGGAATCTTCCTTTAGCTTTATTGAGCCTGCCAGATTGGTTACTAGGTATACTATTGTTGAGATGGCTAACGTTATGAGGGGTATCCGGGGGTTGAACCACAACATAACATCTAGCGCAGCCCACATGGAGCCTACCACGGGTAGAGCGTAGGTGTAGGACGAGGATGCGATGAAGAAGAGTATTGATCCAATGATGGAGTAGTAGTAGAGAGCCTCCGCTATTAATCCTGGGTCGACAAAGGATACTGGAGGAACGGAGATCCCATCTACGTGAATGACCCATAGATAGTAGGAGAGGGCTGCTGACAGCACTAGCCTGACAATACTCATTCTTGAGGGTAACCCGGTTAACACGTCCTACACCCTTATAACGTGGAGGTTTGGTATATCGACCTCCTCAACAGCCTCTGTTGCCAGAATTACGGATGGAGCTGAGGCTCTTGAAAGCCCCTTTGCAAGGGATAATAACTCATCCCATCTTATATCGTGGGGGAGGCTAGCCTCAGCCATTAGATATCCAGCCGTAAGTATGTCCTGCTCCCCTCTGACATCTATAGCTATGAATCCTTCTTCACTCTTCATGACGAACTTGATGTGTGACCCGCTCCTGATAACCTCCTCCATAATTCCAACGGCAATTCTAGCAGCGTCAGCATAGCGAGATTCGAAAATAGGTTCTGTAGCGCTAGATCTGCTGGCAGCTAGAATTAACAGGGGCACCTCTCCTCCATATGTCCGGTGCTCCAACTCCTTAACTACTAGATCTCCCCTCCTACTACTTAGCTTCCATTCTATGAGTCTAGGCTCGTCTCCCTGCTCATACTCTCTGAAAGATCTATACTCCAGGCTAGTCGAGGACCTGTGACGACTAGATCCTCCTGCAAGGGCTTCAGCTATACCCAGAGCCATAGGCCTCTTTGAATAGTCACTCTTAGGGGCGACAACAAGACAGGATCTGGACGATGCGAGCCTAGCGGTATCGAGGCTCCACATGCCTAGCGGGTCAGATATTCTGGATACAGTAGCCTCTAGGCAATATCTTCCAAATTTCGCCTCCAAATCTATCCTAATAGTCTTCTCTGATAGCGGGGATAGGTAGACGTGGCTCTTCCACACTACATCCATGGATTGTGATTCAAGGCTTATCTCGGCTATGACGGGGATAATACTCCTATTCCTAACTACAAGCTCTGCTGTTACGGTCAATCCTTCTCTCGCTCTAGAGGGAATTTGTATAGATGGCTGTAGTACACCCGCCAAATACTCTGCAGCGAAGTGGGGGACGCTGTATCCGATTGCTACTGCACCTGAAACTATAGCCGCCGATATTAAGATTGGGTCGCCGTGAACGTAGTAACCTGCAATAAAGGTTGTCGATGCTAGCGCCAGCCACTGAGATATATTAAGGTTTTCAGGCTTGCCGGGCTTGATGGGCTTCAAAATTTTAGGGAGCCTTAATAGTCTGGAGGACATGCTCTACCACATCCCTACCAGTCAACCCCTTCCCTTTGTATAGTGGGCTAACTCTTATCCTGTGTGGCAAGGTAACTCTAGAGGCCTCCTTAACATCATCAGGGATAACATAATCCCTTCCCCTCAATACTGCTATGCTCCTTGATAATTTCAGTAGGTGAATTCCAGCTCTTGGACTGGCTCCTAACTCAACGCCCTCAACACTCCTAGTCCGCCTGACTATATCCACAATATAGCCAAGTACTGGCCTCTCCACATGGACACGTTTAGAGAGGTCCTGTAGGTACTCTAGGTCGGATGATGTTGCAACAGTCTGAACTTCGAGATCCTCCAGCTCGTCCCCTCTCTCAACAATAATGATTTCTTCTTCACGCTCTGGATAGCCTAGTTGGATTATACTCATGAACCTGTCCAGCTGTGCCTCTGGAAGGGGATAAACACCCTCAAGCTCTAGAGGGTTCATAGTAGCAAGAACTATAAAGGGCTTAGGTAGCTCGAAAGTCTCGCCCCAAACTGTCACCTGCCTCTCCTGCATCGCCTCTAGGAACGCACTCTGGGTCCTTGGATTACCTCTATTGATCTCGTCGGCTAAGACAACATTTGAGAATATTGGGCCTCTCTTGAAGATGAACCCGTTACCAACGAAGACGTGGGTCCCTATAATGTCGCTCGGTAAGGTATCTGGAGTAAATTGAATCCTGCTGAAGGTCAACCCGAAAACTCCCGCGAGTGCCTTGGCAAGCGTTGTTTTAGCCACTCCTGGCACACCCTCAACAAGAATATGGCCTCCAGCAACCATAGTGGCGAGCGCAATCTCAAGCTCCCACTCCTTGCCGACAATAGCGTTGCTGAGCGCGCTCCTAACCCTATCCAAGATTTCAGAAGCCCTGGCTATTTCGCTAGATGAGGGCCTCTCCAATCTAGCCTACCCCCTCCCAGTTATCCTTTTGCGAGTGAATAAGTTAAGGGTGGCCCAGAGGAATACAGACACGCTGGCGATAAATGCTGGGGCTAGTGGCGTTGACGCTAGAAAGTTGGCTATAGAGGGCTCCAAACTCCTGTACAGCTCAGCTACTGCCAACACTATGATAGATGGTGCTAGCATAACCGCTATATTCCTCCTCTGCTCACCCGAGATATAAAGGTCTTGAATAAAGACTACTTTACCTCGTTCGCCTGCCGATGCAAGAATAAAAGGCTGGACAGCGGCGTCCAGGCTCTCATCACCGACTTCAACGATATAGTTGAGGAACATCGTTGAGTCGCCAATCACGACGAGCACATCATCACCAAGACTACAGACGCCCCCGAGACTAAACCATAGTCCTCTAACCTCTCCCAGCGAGGGCCAAGCGTACATGAAGACTATATCAGTCTCGTCAGGGGGCTCTGCAGCGTAAGCGACGCCTCCACTCTGCGATAGGACTAGCGGAGCGACATAGCCCGTCAAAGCCACGTATTCCCCTCCCATCACAGACACGATGTTGGACTCTGAAGCCTCCATCGACCCCAAGCTAAAGTAGTGAATACCACACAGTTCCTCCTGAACTAACATCCACTCCTTTGAATCCAGTGGAAGGAGGGGTCTTTCGTCAGCATAAACAAGGGAAATTTTAGAGGTCGATGAGGCCTCAGCTACTATCCTTAGGGTTTCAGCTAGGCTCGACTTGTTGACGAGGCTATCAGACCCTATGATTGTCACTATAATCCTCTCGTCTGAGGCCTCCCTTGAAAAAAGGTATCGTTCGAGGTCCTCAGGTTCAGGAATTATGACGACCTCGAATCCCTCCTCAACTAGCTTCTCAGAGAGTATAGAAATCCCAAGAGGGCCATCGTTATAAGGTAGGGGCGCGTCGTCAGGAGTCGCGATGCTCAGAATAAGTGCCCTTGGCCTCGATTCCATGCTCCCAAGAATAAGTACAAGAAGAACTATAGCAACTATAATTCTCTTATCGAGAATCACTCTTGATTACCCCTAGGTTAGACCAGCACACCAAAACATCCTCCTTCGAAGCATCCATTCCACCATACCTAACCCTCTCATAAAGATTAACAATGGAGGAGTACGCCACTATAGCCTCGGAGGGAGATCCAAGCCTCTCAGCAACCTTCCGCAAATGCTCCCTCGGCGTCTCCCACTCCTCCTTGACTACAATCTTGGAGAGCTCTCTAACAGCCTTCCAGTAACACTCCTCAATCTCGCTTGGATACTGCCTTCTCATGAGCCTTCTAGACAAGAACTTAAGCTCCCTAGCTAGACTTGGCCCATAGAATACCGTAGCTGACACTAGAGTGAAGAGGGCTAGCCCAGCAATGGTGAAGGCTAGGCCCTCCCTGCCTAGAGTGAATGGAGACGAAGGAACCACTACAGAGCCGGGCTCCCCGCCACCTGTGTAACCCATAGGGAAATCAACATTAAGGATTTCAGAAAGTTTCTGAATATCTTGGAAGGTTATTCCTATGGACCCAGCTATCCTTCCGGCTATTGAGGCTTCTGACCCTCCCCCAATCTCAGCTCCCCCGGGAATACTTCCTGCACTACCTTCGGAGCTTGCGTCTCCCAGCCTACGGGCAAGCTCGCTTAAAATGTCCCTCAGGTCTACGATCCCAGCCGAGTCGTCGCCACTAGCCTCACCAGCCTCACCGTCCTCTATCACCTCCTCGCTGACTCCCTCCACATCACGAGGAGTGTAGGGATAGGGATCCTCCGGAAATAGCTCCTGCCTTATCTTATCCTCGAACTCGGGATTGAGGGCCGGATTGACTGAAGGTCCAGCACCCTCGCTGGAGGGAATCGCACCAGATATTTTTACCTTAGAGCTCACAGGCACGAGCACGACCGTATCGCCTGCCACCACAGAGTTAACCAGAGTTATGACGACGTGGGAGGCGGGCCCTCGAATAGTTATGCCTTGGCACGATCCGCCCACAACTATTTCCGTGGATGCATACTTCTTTTCAGGGTCGAATCCCGCGGCCAGAAGGCTCAACACACTCCTTGATATGGAATCTTTAGCCTCGGATAGGAGGTCCTCAGCTGCCGGGTTGTAAGTAGCAGGTATTTTAGATAGAATCATGGATGCGTCAATCATTGCAATGAGATCCCGCTTATCCTTGGAGGGTAGTGAGGGAAGCTCCTCTAAGAATATCTCGGCATATGGCGAGGAAAGTAGGGTTGAATATAGTGACTCTGCTAGGCACGCGTAGTCTTCATATGCGAGAGGGTATATGAAGGGGCTGTCGAGAAGGGCCTCGACAGGGTCTCTCAAATCTAGGGGATGCCTTAGTTGCGCCTGCGATACTGTGGATAGAGCCACTAATGACACGATTAGCAACACGAGAGTAGCCGTGGTTAGCTTGCTACTGACTCCAGGCATACCCTAGCTGACCCCATAGCACTTTTGATAAAGCCTAATATACTCAGGCATTCTACACTACATTAATTATTTAATATTGGTTTGTAGAGGTTATATCGCACTCCTAGCAGAAGCAACCACCACCTCAACTTCCCTCCCGAGCCTAGATACGATCTTTGACACCGTTTGACTGGCATAGATTGAAGCCAGTTTTGGGTAGATCTTAGAGCCGATTCTAACCAGTAGAGGCATCTTTAGCTTCGCACCCGAGGCTCTTGGGTGTCCACCACCACCCAGAGCTCTAGCCACCACCTGCACATTAACCCTCCTACTCCTCAGACTCAAGCCTCCATCGTTGCGCAGTATCAAAGCTATATCAGCATTGTAGCGGGATAGGAGTAGAGCGCCAATCATGCTGCTACTAGGAGGCCCTCTAAAGTATTTGTAAGCGGCGACTACTAGGTATCCGTTGGCCCTTCGCGAGGCTACTGTACTCAATACTCTATTGTAACCCTCTAGCTCCTGGGTAACGTATTCCTCAAGCCTAGCATCAAGCTCGTTGTCCCAAATTACGCCAGACGCGAATTTCCCAACTAGCCTCTCCTTCCACTCCCAGGACTGGCTCCTCTCTCCAACAATCCTGAAGAGCTTCCCGCTCAGCGGGTTTGTCCACCTCCATAAATCGGCGGAGCATACGGCGTCAACAAGTTTCTCGACGAAATCATCAACAGGACCCTCTAGGTATTTAGCCACAACCCCAGCCGCACATGTTGATGTATCGACATGTAACTCGACGCCTAAGTCTAGGAGAGCGTTGCGCTCTTCTTCAGACCAGATATGGTGGTCGAACCACTTAACATAGGCTCCAACACCCGTTAACCCTCTGAGCGCCTCCAGTAGCCCCTGAAAGGAGTCTCTATTTACTCCCAGATCGCTGACAACGACGAGGTCACCCTTACTCAAGTGTTCCTCGAGCCCAGCGATAACCTGGTCAACGTTGTAGGGCTCCGCGAACAGAACAGAATACCCTTCTTCAGACCGACCAAGCTTCCTGGCCGCTATGGCTGCTGATGCGATTCCATCTAGATCTGTGTGTGTTACTAGGTATAGGTGATTAAACCTGGGTGTTGGGCTCACTATCTAGACACCCTCTCTCCGCGCCTCTTCCTCTAAAACGGGCTTCAGCCTTCTATACGTTATGTCTAGAGTCTCCGGTAGCACTTTGGTCCCTCCAGTAGTTAGCATGAAGTTGGCGTCCCCACTCCACCTAGGTACTATGTGAATGTGGAAATGCCCTGCAATGCCCGCGCCCGCCGCCGATCCTATATTTATGCCCACGTTAAATCCGTGAGGGTTGTAGAGCCGCCTTAGAGCTCTAACAACGGCTTTAACAAGCTTAGAGGCTTCGAGAAGCTCGTCGTCTCCTAGGTCCTCTATCGATGCTATGTGTCTAAACGTAGTCACCATCGTGTGGCCAGTATTGTAGGGGTACTTGTTTAGAATGACGTAGTTCTTAGAGGACCTATAGAGTATGAGGGCCTCCTCGTCGCTCCCCAGCTTGGGTGCCTCGCAGAATATACACTCTACACTTCCAGATTTAACAGTACTAGCTATGTATTTCATCCTCCAAGGTGCCCACAGGATCTCGAACCATGGTTTGACCCAGCGCAAGACAGCCATCCCCCTACCGGAGGTCTACCCTCAACAATGTTAAGGATTAATACGCTTAACATCCATCATCGACCCCTCATCAAGCCAAGATGGGCTAAAGCGCGAGGGCAAGTTCCACCACGAGATACAGCATGTATCCCAGCGAAATGAAAGCCACTAATGGCAGACCCGGCTCTACCCTAGCCCTATCTCGACTAGACAGCACTAATACGGCGGGGGGATCATAATCTAGGGCGCAAGTCTTCCTATTATCGGATAAATCAAATTCCTGGACCTTAGGCAGCCACCACTTAAATCGGCCTCCCACAACGAGGTCCTCCGGCCCAGCAAGCCATCCAGACCTCCTGGCTTTAAGCGATGAAAATGCTAGATATGCTCCGAGGGCTGGAGCCGATAGTGCCAGCGATGCAGCGATAGGCGAGATAGGAAGGTGTAGAGGTAAGGGCGTCGAGAACAGGATAAATATGAGCGCTGCGACATCCGCCCCCCCGAGCATGCAAAGCCTGTACAGAATGTATGCTGCAATCACCACGAGTATTCCTTGGAGTGCCATGAATGCCTCATTGATTGTTAGGTCTAGATTGCTTGTTGTTAGTGTGAAGAGCAGAATGCCAGCCTTGGAGCCGATATACCACAGCGGAGGATCTACTTCTCTGTAGAGGGCGTCGCTGGCTCCAGCCATGGCTAGAACTATCAATGCGTATAGATAGGGTGGAGGTATGAGGTCGAAAAAACTGGTTTCGTACAAAAGGCTAGCACCACACCATTAGATCATGGCACGCCTACTCAGGGTCGCGTATACCCCATTCGGTTATAACGAATACTGTCTCGCCTTCAGGTAGGTGGGGTGCATCTACAACTCTAGCTATCCTCTTGTTGCCTCTACTCTTCTTAAGATAAACTCTGACTCCAGGCGCATGACCCACCACGTGCCCTCCAACCGCCTGGGTGGGATCCCCGTAGAACACGTCAGGCCTCGCCATCACCTGGTTTGTAATGACTACGGCTATGTTGAAGATATCCGCTATCCTCATCAGTTGGTGGAGGTGGCGGTTGAGGAGTTGTTGTCTCATCGCGAGATTCTCTCTCCCGGGGTACTCTGCTCTGAAGTGGCTGGTCACGCTATCAACCACTACCAGCTTTATATCCTCATTCTTGACCACGCCGAAGAGTTTATCCACAATGGCAATCTGGTGGTGGCTGTTTATCGCTCTTATCCAGTAAATGTTCTTCATAACATCGTCAGGATCTAAGCCAACCCCTCTCGCCATCTGCTCTATCCTCTCCCAGCGGAAAGTGCCTTCTGTATCAATGTATACGGCCCTGCCAGCGAGGCCTCCCTTATCTTCAGGTAGCTGAACATTGACCGCTAGCTGGTGGCATATCTGTGTGTTGTGCATAACTATAGGCAGGTCTCCAGCGACGAACGAGTGGTAGTGGGGAACGACAACGTCATAAACATAGCCATCGTACTCGACGATCCTCGTCTCCACAACCATATCCCAGTCCAGCCTTAGGGCTAAGCCAATAGTGAATATCAAGTCGTCTATCAGGACTGCCTCCTCCACCAAGCCGTAGTTGTCGGATGAGGATGCCTGCTGCCTAAGGGCGTCTGCAATGCCAGCGAGGCTAAGCGCAGCTCGTCTTAGTGAGGACGTGCTGACCCAGCCCTCCGAGACGCTTAACTCTTCTAGTATTCGCTCGACATCTCTCCGAGAATGCTTAAGGTTTTTGAGGGACTCAGCGATATAGGATATAATCGCAGAGGGGACTCTAAAATCATCGCCAGTCTTCCCCGATTTTATGGCATCAACGTCAGAACGCCTTACGCGGATGATTGCTGCCCCGCCGCTACGCCACTCTATTACGGGTTTAACCCCTATCCTAGCTAGTAGGTATCCAAAAGTTCTTGCGACCCTACCCTCCAGAGCTATCTCTATCCATTCACCCTCAACTCCGCTATCCCGGCCCTCGAAGAAGCCAGCTAGAAATGCGGCTATACTAGCTCTATCCAGGGATAGAAGCTGCGTTACAAAGTCCTCAATACTTACGCACCCGTCAGGATTAGACTCGTAAACAAGGGAAACGGAAGAGCCATCTACAGCCTCCGCACCTTCCGAGGCTTTGACATGGCTCTCCTTAATACATTCTTCACCTCTAGATAGGAAAGCCCCAATCTTATAGAGCTTATTGGGGTCGAAACTAGGCTTTGTAAGTTGGGGCATGGTTCTAAGAGCTAGAGCAACATAGTCGCCAGGCCTGATAAGGCCAGCACTCTTCCAAACTACTCCTGAACCTGATAGTACTAGAAGCGGGTGTCTGGGAGTTGCTTTAACTCTAGCTCCGCTCGACAAGCGTATCTCGATAAGGCTCCTAGCCCTCTCCCTGTATAGGTAAGCTGCCTCCGATACCCTCAATCCAGAGCTATCGAAAGCCAGTACTTTTAGCCCTCTAGCCTTCACGATATAGCCTTCATCGTGGGGCTGTTCTCCGTAAGCTTCCGCGAACGACCTGTAGAGATCTTCTATAGGAGTAAGACGTAGGCCTGAGCCCACGAGATGGAGCACCGGAGTATCTCCCGTAACACACTTTCCACTCCCAAACTCGCCAAAGAACTCAGTTATAGTCTTCGTCTCCACGCCCCCGCCCAGAAGCTCGTCCAGATTCCTGCTACTGGTAGTTATCTTCTTCACGCTCATACTTTCTATCTTGAGGTCGTACGCCGTCTTGAAATCAATGTTAAGAGCCTCTCGAGCAGCCTCAACAATTTTCTGAGCTGTCAGCAAAGGAATCCCGGTTATCTGGCTTATCTCGTGGGGTGTGGCTACAGCAATGGCTTCTATAGTCGTGTATCCAGCTTCTATGAGCTTCTGAGCTGTGGTAGGACCTACGCCGGGGAGGTCAGTTATATCTCTAACCTCCTTCTCTTTACCGCTAGACATATTTTTCAATCCCCTTTAAATATGCACGGATTTTTAAAGTTTTAAAAGAGATCTTGGAATCAATAGTCCCCACCCTCTCCCCCTCCAGCGAAAACCAATATCAACACTCGGAAGTATAGTCCACCCTACTCCATAAGATTTTGACACCACAACATTTAACAAGTAAAGGGGGGTGCCTGTCAAGGTGAGAACTCTATATTTTCATGTAGATGAATTTCACTATAGGGCTATCAAGCCTGCCATCAAAAACCCTCCAGACCCTCCCTCGGAGGCCTCTTTCGGAGAAGCGTTAGTAGCATTCATAACTGTGGAGATGGGTGACGGTGAGGATGTTATTAAGATGGCTGTTGAGGACCTCGTTTCGCACGCTGATAGACTAAAGGTGGAAAGAATAGTATTGTACCCCTACGCCCACCTCTCAAGCAATCTGGAAAAGCCCTCCAAAGCACATAAAGCTTTGGCGAGGCTGGAGACAGTTTTGAGGACATCATATCAAGGCGAGGTCCACAGAGCACCCTTCGGCTGGTATAAATCATTCAGGTTAGTATGTAAGGGCCATCCCCTTGCAGAACTATCCAGAACATTCACTAACCAGCCTAGAGAGGAGCCGTGGCCCAGCCTGAAGGAGTTGATGTCTGGCAGTACTGGAGAGTTGATGGCTAGGATAGGGCTTCTCGATGGTGGAGGCCTTCCTCCAACATGGGCCTACACCGTATACATGGATCTGGCTCACGCATTGCTAGAGATTAGTGGGTACAAGACGCCGGAGTCTATCATCTGGCATGAGACACTGGTGAGTGCATATCAGGCTTGTAGCGAAGCCTCAGGACCGTCAATCTATGTTGGTCCAGGTGCTGGCAACATCGTTATAGGGCCCATTAATGATGCCGAGGAAGCATATAAAGCTGTATTCAAGCTTATAAGCAATATGCTTGAAGGAGAACCGTCCTATGATATAGACGCGAATGGACTGATAAAGGCAAGAGCTGATGGATCCATTATTGGCTTTAGAAGAGAAAGTAGGGTTTGTATAGGCCCTCTCAGCAGTATAGCGAGACTAGCATTAAGCCAGCTAATCAAGATTGCCAAAGAAGGGATCACGCCATACCTGAATTTCGGATTTACCCCTATCCAAGTCACCATTATACCAGTGGGCGGCGAGGAACTAGACTATGCAACATCACTAGCCCGCAGAGCGGCATCCCTAGGTAGCAGGGTCTGGATACTCGAGGGTGAGGGTCTAGGTAGGAGGATAAGGGAGGCGGGAAGGAGGTGGTCCGCCTATACCCTAGTCGTAGGTAAGAGGGAAGTGGAGACGAGAACTATCACTGTTAGGAGGAGGTGGGAGGCGGGAAGGCAGGAAGTGGTGACGGAGGATGAATTCTTCGATGAACTCTCTAGGATGCTGGGATCGAGGCCAGGCCTAGTACACTATTCACGCTTGTAGTAGAAGCGAGCGTAAAGCTACTACCACTTCAAACCTTGTCAACTACCTCATGGAAAGAATTTTCTCTACATTTAGGGCAGTAATGGTAGATTTTTCCCATTTCGTTGAGCCTAAAGCTAACATTAAGTATCCACTCAGCCCCACATTGAGTGCATTTTAACCTCCATCCCCTCAATACTCTAGACACCTCAAACACTTCTGACTATTATTCTAGAAGTAGAGACCTTCTAAAGGCTTGCCTATCTAGAGATTTCACTACCATGAGATGAGCACTACCACCGTCTAGCGGGGTCCTTCGCGAGAAGACTTAGAAGCTACCTAGGGTAAGCTAGAGTTTTTAACAGCGAGGTAAGCCTTCTCGAGTTGAACTCTAACCTTAGGAATGAATATGTGCCTCAAGTTATATGCTACACGGAGGGGCATTGATCCCTTCATTGCTTCCTTATGGCCGCAAAGCTCGCACTCTAGCCTATATTCTATCCTTATGTATGCCTCGCCGTTGCCCGAAAATGGGGTTGTCAAGACGTACTCATATATGGCTGAGGGAGCTCCGCATTTCGGGCATAGCGTTACGTCTTTGAGGAACTCGTCGATTAGGTTTTCCACACCTAACACCTCTTTGACTCTCATCTGGTAGATGCTACTCCGAAAACGATTTAGATGTCTCATGGAGTATATAGGGGAGTCTAGTCTCCTCTCCTGTCAACAGCTTTAATGAGGCCTTTAGCGAGAAGCTCTTTTAGGGTCCAGCGCAGCACCTTCCTCACTCTAGCCCTCTTCTCTATGGAACCGTAGAGGCGTATGGCCGTAGATCTAATACTATTGGTCCGCGTGAGGTCCTCGAGTATTTTAGCCTCTTCCTCACCAAGCTCTCTCTTTAGATATCTCAAGCCCAGTCGAGCTATATCGGCGGGCTCGAGACCCATATAGGGGTCCTGGGCGGATAGAGAGTCAAACCTTTGCTTCACCCTAAACTCGATGATGGTTAGCTTGGTGTCTGGGCGGATAGTCGCGCTGTACAGCTCCTCGAGAGCCTTAATGAGCTCCTCAGGGCTTCTGAAACCATCCCTCATGGCATCCTCCTCAGTGAGTTCTCTCGCTTTCTTTACTTTGATCCCGACTATCTCTGCCTTGGCTAGGGGACGGCCGTGGCCATGAATGATAATTTCCTTATATCTGGGTTTCACGATTCCGATTCTTATAGTGGTGGTCTTCCGACCATCTAGAATGAGGTCAGCAAACCTGCCCTTAACCATAAGATGTCTACCTAAGAACTGTACTCTACCTCCACTTCTAGCCATAGTTCACACCGTGTACTAGCATTATAGCCCTAAGCCGACTCCCCATCTATGGCAAGAAAAATTGAGTCGCGAAGCTTAAACCACTATTCGGGGTCGCGGATTTGGGGGTTAATCTAAGGGAAATCATTCCTGCCGAGGCGAAGAGAGTTATCGAGGTTAAGCATCTAGCTGGCAACGTTATAGCGATAGATGCATATAACGCTCTGTACCAGTTCCTTACAGCTATCAGGCAGCCAGACGGGACTCCCCTCATGGATAGGGAGGGACGGATAACAAGCCACCTTAGCGGCCTGTTCTATAGGACCATAAACCTTGTCGAGGACGGAGTTAAGCCCGTATATGTTTTCGACGGTAAGACGCCCGAGATGAAGAAGCGGGAGGTTGAAGAGAGGCTGAAGAGAAAGATGGAGGCTGCAGAGAAGTATAGGAAGGCGGTGGAGGTTGGGGATGTTGAGGAGGCGAGGAAGTTCGCCATGATGGCAGCTAGGCTCTCTAGCGATATGGTGGAGGAGTCTAAGGAGCTCTTGGACGCTATGGGCATTCCATGGGTGCAGGCGCCTGCCGAGGGCGAAGCCCAGGCTGCATATATGGCTAGAGTAGGTGATGCATGGGCTGCCGGAAGCCAGGACTATGATAGCCTTCTTTTCGGCGCTCCAAGGCTCGTTAGGAACATAACAATAACGGGTAGGCGGAAACTGCCAGGTAAGGATCAGTATGTGGAGGTCAGGCCAGAGGTTATAGAGCTTGATGCCCTCCTAAGGGAGCTCAGCTTGACTAGGGAAAAGCTGATAGTGCTTGCCATACTTCTTGGTACTGACTATAACCCTGGAGGTGTAAAGGGGTATGGGCCTAAGACCGCACTAAGGGTGGTGCGAGGTGTTGATGATCCCGTCAAGGTCCTCAAGTCGGTGAGGCAAGACTATGAGCCAGACTATCTGGTGAAGATATACGAATACTTCCTGAAGCCGCCGGTGAGTAGCGAGTACAGCATAAAGTTCAGTAGGCCAGACGAGGCCAAGATAAGAGATATTCTAGTAGCTAGGCATGACTTCAATCCTCAGCGTGTGGATAGGGCTCTTGAGAGGCTCGTAAGGGCTTATAGAGAAAAACTGAAAGCCCGCCAGTCGAGGCTAGACTTGTGGTTTGGCTAGCCACATAACTTTATTTAAGCCTTGGTCAAGAACATGAACGCCTCAGGGGTAGGATCATGCCGATAACAGACCCAGAGCTCATCGCGATATTCGAAAAGAGGGTTCTGGAGAAGAAGATATGCAGGAGATGTGGTGCAATCAACCCGGTGTCTGCCACCAAGTGTAGGAGATGCAAGAGTAAGAATCTAAGGCCTAAGAAGAAAGGAAAGTGACGGTATGATTCTTCATTCCAACTCTCTGGCTATAGATGTTCGTACATTTTGGATTATAACAGGAATTATACAATTCTTGTAAGATGTCGGATGGAAAAATATGGTTAATCTAGTCTAGGATTTCTGTACAAATATTAGTAGCATTATCAGGAAAGTCTACCTACTTCTGCTCTTTAAGTATTACAGGAGTCTTAGGGGCTTAAGGGGGGTGCTGGGGTAAAAGTGGCCACTATATTGCACTTAGCTGACGTCCATCTTGCCGCCAAACCCTATAACATGGAGGAGAGGCGTGAAGACGTCTTCAGGACATTCGAAACCGTAGTGGATATTATTCTGAGGGACAGGCCTGATGCTGTGGTAATAGCTGGCGACTTGTTCGACAAGCCTAGGCCTCCTCTTAAGGATCTTAAGAGGGCAGCGAGATTGTTTAGAGCCCTCGACGAGAAAGGAATCAATGTTATAGTTGCTCATGGAGAGCATGACACTCCCCATACGCTAGACGAGACTGTGTTGACGCTTCTAGATGCTATGCTGGACAGGTTTAAGGCGCCGGTACTGAGGCGAGGTGCAGGTGGGGAAGCTATGCTTAGGAACTTGGTAATAGACCTTAACGGCCTGACAGTCTTCGTAACTCCCTTCTTTAGGGAGGAGGCAGATAAAAGGAAGAATAGTCTTCTCAAGATATTCAGGTACTTCGATGATGTCGCACGTGGAAGGATGGGCAAAAAGATTCTTTTAGGCCACTTCGCGCTAGACGTTGAACTACCGTACGACGCACCGGTATCCCCCTTAGAGCTGCCAGAATCTATGGACTACGTGGCCCTAGGCCACATTCACAGTAAAAGGATAAGGCTTGACTCTAGAGTCCCCTATGCATACCCAGGTGTACTCGACCCGCTCAGGATAGATGAGATTAAAACTCCGGGCTCTCCTCTCTGGGTTGATCTGAGCGGAGATTCGCCAGGTGTAGAGGAGATAAGATTAGAGCGCAGGCCTCAAGCTGTGGTTGAGGTTGATTATAATCGAGGCTCTGAGAGTGGGGGGCTACATACAGGTAGTGATGCTCGCCGCTGGCTAGTTGCAGAGGTTAGGCGTAAGATCTTGGCAGAAGCCTCTAAGTATCCTGGTAAGAGGCCTCTAATCCACTTGGTAATAAAGTCTAGTGGTGACGTGCCGAAAGCTCTAGTCATTAGGGAAGGTGTTAGGGCCGCCTCGGAAGCCGGCGCATTATTGAAGATACACTGGAAAGTTGCGGGTAAGAGGGATGACTTAAAGCGAGGGCTGGTACACAAGGGTTCTCTAAGCCTTGTGAAGATAGTATCGGATCATTATAAGATACCAGAGCAGGCTTCGGCCCTGATACTTCAGGACCTTGTGGATTCAGCCATATCTGGTGATGAGGAGGGTGTTGTAAGGGTTCTAGAGAAGCTTGCGGCCAAGGTCGACAAGAAGGTCTGGGAGTCTATCCTGGGGGTCAGGTGAGGCTCATGGCTGAGGGCCTCTACACGTTGAGGAGACTGAGGCTTGAGAACATTCTATCGCATAAGAGCACGTCGATAGAGTTTTCTAAGGGGTTCACTGCAATTGTGGGTGAGAACGGTGCTGGAAAGAGCAGCATATTTGAGGCGATATTGTACGCCCTTACGCCCTTCGATTCCCCGAGAGGAAAGAGCATAATCAGCAGTGGAGCCCACTCAGGGCGCATATCACTGACTCTAGAGAACCAGCTTGGAGGGGATGATGTAGATCTAAGCCTAATGCTAACAAGGGAGCAAAGGAGCATTAAGAAAAAATCAGCATTGATAAGGGTTGGAGGCAGGAGAATAACCTCTACAGCCAAAGGTTACAGTGGAGAGATCCACAGGATTCTCGGCCTAAGGGGGATTCCTGATCCAGCATCATATATTAAAAAGGCAATTATAGTCTCGCAGGACGGGTTTGCCGAGATAGCCTCTACGCTGGCTAGCCCAGCTGATCTGAGGAAGCTTTTGGATTCAGCCCTAGGAATGGCAGTGTACGAGAAGGCGTTTAAAGAGCTGGGCAATGTCGAAATAAGGATAGAGGGAGTCTCATCTACACTAAGCGTAGGATCTGCTGCCACACTCGACGGTATTCGTAGGGCCTACATCAAGGCCAGAGATAGGGTGTTAGAGGCTAGGCTAGCTGCTGACGAGTATCGTAAAGAAGAGAAGGTTCTCACGAGAAAAGTGAAGAGTTTGAAGAGCGAGCTGGAGAAATTGGAGAGCGAGCTTAGATTTGTAAACTCGGAGATAGCCAGGGTTGAGAGTGATAAGGATAGGCTAGAAAGGCTAGAGCGTGAGAGAGAGAGCATCCTCAACCACATATCCCGTCTTAGGGCGCTGCTAGTGCAGCTGGAGCGCGAGAAGGCTAGGATAGAGAAGATCAGGAACGAGGTGCAACTTTTGGAGGCAAAGCTCAGGTTGAAGAGCATTGTAGAGGAGGGGGAAGCCCTGGCCTCAAGAATATCAAAGTTAGAGAACGAGGTGAAAATCCTCGAGAAAGTAAAGGCCGACTTTGAAGAGGTTTCAAGGATACCAGAACTGGAGTTGAGGCTCAGGGAGATAGAAGAAGAATATGAGACTACATGGAAAGAGTATGATTCTCTGCAGAAAGAGCTAGAAGAGGCGAGATTAAAAGTTAATCAGGCATCTAGACTTATGGAGGATCTCGCGAGAGTAGGAGAGAAGTATTGTAGCAAGCCTTGCAAGATTGGAGTAAAGGAGCTTAGGGCTAGGCTCGAAGAAGAGCTATCCTCCCTGGATGATAGGATAGCAAAGTATAAGGAGGAGCTAGAAAGACTGCAGGAGAGGGCAGGCTATATTCTATCTCAGGCAGAAAGTATGAAGGACGCTGTCAAGGTCCTGGAGGGTAGTGCTGGTCATGGTAGATGCCCGGTATGCGGCTCCCCATTAAGACCTGAGAGAGCGGAAGAACTAGTCAAACACTACCTCGTGGAGGCTAGGCGTCTCGAGGCTGAGGCAGCCGAGCTTACGGAAAAGGCCTATGCACTTAGGCGGGAGTTAGGAAGTCTTGAGGAGAGAAGGGAAAAGCTCCAGAGTTTACTGATTGAAGCTAAGAGTCTTGAACATAGGTTGGAGGAGATTGGATTAGAATCGATTGAGGACCTAGTATCAGCGCAAAAGCGTCTCGAAACCCTAGAGAAGAGATTTAGAGGCTTATACATGAGGCTTAGGGAGCTCGAGAAAGAGAAGAGCCTCATCTCCAGCGAGATAGCCAGACTTATGGGGTTAAAGAAGAGTGCTGATAGCGTTCTAATCGGTCTAGGAGTTAGAGAGGATTCTATAGGAGACGCTCTTGCCGAGAAGAGAGAGTTACTTGAAGAATCAAGGAGGAGAGCGGCCTCAATTGTAGAGGAGCTGGGTAAGTCACTAGGCTTGAATCTAGGAGACCGCAGCCTTGAGCAAGCTCTTAGTAAGGCTAGGAGTGAGTTGGCCAGAGCCGAATCCATACTCAAGAAGCTGTTGGAGGAGTCTAATCGGCTCGAGGAGGTGGTGGGAGAGGTTGAGCGTGTCAAGGCTGAGATAGAATTGTTTGAGGGGAGGCTGGAGAGTGTGAATAGGGAGATTGAGGAGCTAGCTTCCCGAGTTAGGAGGAGGGGCGAGCTGGTAAGGAGGGCAAGGGAGCTGGAGGCTAAGATCCGAGAGTTAAGGAAGAGTTACGAGGACCTGATGTTCAAGTACTCACATGCTATAGCTCAAGCTGAGAAGTATATGAAGGAGTATGATGAAGGCAGTAAACTGCTAAGACTACTGCTACCGGCACTCGCAGCCAAAAGGATTTTAATGGAGGTTAAGGACCTGTCATACGAGCACGTCATACCCATGCTCGAGGATGAGATAAATGATCTCCTGTCAAGATTCGACCTTTCTATAAGCGCCGTGGAGCTGAGGGAGGTCGTAGCTAGTAGGGGTAGTAAGGGTATCGAGCTAAATGTATACAATAGTGAGGGTGGGAGGGTCGAGGCCTCAGCTATAAGCGGCGGAGAGAAGACAGCTCTGGCCATATCCTTCATAGTTGCTTTGAACAAGGTTGTAGGTTCCAAACTCGGCTTCATAGCTCTCGACGAGCCAACTAGTAATTTGGACCAGCCTAGGCGAGAGGCGCTTGTTGAGCTCCTAAGGGCCATTAGCGAGGAAGGGATTGTGGAGCAGCTCATAGTCATAACTCACCACGGGGACGTGAGGGACTATGCAGACGTGACGTGTATTGTGACAAGGGATCAGGCTAGAGGTAGTGTTGTAAGGTGTGGGGGTGATGGGCTAGCTTGATGGTTAGGGATATCGCGGAGGAGGCTCGGGAGGTCTCACCCCTAGTTAGAGATATTCTATCGAGGCGAGCAGAAGGCAGAGATAGCTGTGAGGGCCTCATTGGATTCAAAAAGCTGGACGGGAAAAGACTTGGTGAAGCCATTATTGCTGTTGACGGCGGTAACAGGTCGCTGGATTTCAGCGACTTCACATTCTACCTGGCTAGGGCCTGGGCAGGGACGCAGTCGGGATCAGAGGCCCTGTACAACGCGATTGGGGTCGTGGTGCCTCCAGTCGAGCCTGAAGCCAGGATATCCATATATAGGGAAGTACTAGAAGCATATACAGCCCTCGAGCTGGTTAGGCGGATAGAGGGTCCAGGTGTCATACTTCTAGACGGCAGTCCTGCAACTGCACTAAAGTGGTGGAGGCCTGGATTCGCGCGGAGAGACTTGATGATGAGCCAAGCCCTCGAGACTGCTAAGCGTGTGCTGGTCGACGTAGACCTCTCGATCCTAGGAATAGAGTGTAGTGTTAAGGGTGAGTGTGTGGAAGACTTGGTGTCTAAAGCTGTTAGAAGGCCTGCAAGCGCTAAGCTAGGTATGATACTAGCCAGGTCCAATACTTACTCTGCTAAGGATTTAAGATGGCTCATAGCGGTTGAGGTGGCTGAGAAGCTGTACCTCTACATGAGCCTACTGCGGGAAGCGTGGAGAAAGAGTATAACTCCTATATTTGTTGCTAAAACCTCGAGATCTAGCGAGGCCTGCGGAGGCCCCCTCCCTGATGTGGCTTACCTCTATCCTGCTGCTCCGCCCGAGCCCTCCTTGGCGGTTCTTAGAAGAGACGCGATGGTGAAAATCGGCATCGAAAACATACTAGGCTTGGGCGGGGACGAGGCCTCAGGAAGGTTTATCCCTGACGTTGGCGACCTTAGGCGTTTCTACACGGAAATGGTTGCTGAGGTTAGGACTTATGTCAGGCTGTCTCCAGCTGGTCCAATACTCTCAGTTTCAGCCCTGGTTCCATCAAGCACCCCAGAACTCCTCAACCCTGCCGAGTATATAGCTGAGGTCCTAAAGCCCTTGATAGACATATCTCCTAGCGGCTATCCCCTGCACCTTCTCATCGCCCATGAAAGAGCGAAAGTTTCCTCCCAGGACCTTGAGTCCTCGCTTCTGGTTATGGGTTTGAGTCTTGAGGGGGTGGGCAGGAGTGTCCTCCGGTTATGAACCCAGTTGTGCTGGGGATATGGTTGGGTGGATTATAGGTGAGAGTACCTCATCACACAGCACCATCCTATTCAGCCCAGGCAGCATAGGCAGCGTTATGGTTGGATCTCACGTAGTGACGTATCTCGACGGCCGCTGCGTTCTTGGTGTAGTGGAGAGCATAAGGTCAGGAGTGCCTCTGCTGAGCGCGGATGTGAAGGACACACACTCGGTGGAGAGGCTTGTCAGGGACGATATGGAGTGGATTCTCGACAGGTCGAGATACCACCATGGTAGTGTGAGGTGGGTTAGTTATGTAGACAGCTTGGTGGAGCGGGGCGCGGTTGACTCGCCCAAGATCCCGCCACAGCCGGCAAACAATGTATTTCTCGCTGGCAAGGAGGTCCTCAGAAGGATTTTCTCGCCGCCCGGAGAGAGCTGGATGGAGATAGGTAGTGTGCTCGGTGGAGGAGTCAGGTACAAAATAGATGTTAACAGGCTGGGAAGGCACCTAGCCATACTCGCTGTAACAGGAGGAGGTAAGAGCAATACAGTCTGTGTCCTCACAAGGAGGATGGTCTCAAGCCTAGGCGCGACGGTGGTCATCTTCGATAGGCACGGAGAATACAGCGACCTAGGCCTTGGCGTGGAGAGGGCTAAATTGTGGAGGCCCGCAGCCGTTAACCCTGTATCCTTAAGCTTTGGGGAACTGATACAGTTGATGGATCTTCCCGGCTCTGCCAGCGTCCAGAGGAGAATTATCAGGTGGCTTTGGACGGGTATGATGGAGGCTTATAGGAGGAGGGTTTTGGGAGCAAGAGACGTTTTGGAGAGAGCGGTTGAGGTTTTGGAGACTGCTGTTGATAAAATGATATCGGGCGAAAAGACGTCAAGCAAGAATCCTCTAGAAGATGCAATGAAGAAAATAGTAGGTATAGCTCCGGACTATAAAGCACCTACTGCTAAGCTCGACCAGTTCTTGGGGGTCCTCGACAAGTTTAACGATCTTCTCGAGTACTATAGGTTTGCCATAAACCCTGATATGCCAACTGACATCGAGAGTATAGTCCCGCCCGGGAAGGCTACAATAATGGATTTGAGTATGCTCGACGACATTGCTGCTGATGCGGTTGTGAGCCACTATTTGAGGAGGTTGCTTAGGGGGAGGATTAACGCTGTCAAGGGTATTCAGGCGGGAGAAATCTACAGGTATCCTGTATTGTTTGTTATAGAGGAGGCGCATATTCTAATCCCGAAAGACGAGCACAGGCTTACCAAGGTTTGGGCTTCGCGGGTTGCTCGAGAGGGTAGGAAGTTCGGTGCAGGATTAGTAATTGTGAGTCAGAGGCCTAAGAGACTAGATCCAGACGTACTCAGCCAAACCAACAATAAGATCATTTTGAAGATAGTTGAGCCTCAAGACATAAGATACGTCCAATCGGCGAGCGAGGAGCTGAGCGAGGACCTCGCGTCTATACTTCCAAGCCTTAACACGGGTGAGGCCCTCATTATGGGAAGTATGACTAGAATCCCTGCTGTTGTTAAGATTGATAAGTGCGAAACTGAGACTGGCGGGGCAGATATTGATATGGTCGCTGAGTGGAGGCAGCTTAGGGAAGGAGAAGAGGTAGACCTCGGGGAATATGCTCTCTAAAAATATCTATTCTGCACGTTTATGGCTTCCAAACGGGATGTGAGGTATACAGCTATGAGGTCCTCTAAGGTTGAATTGGGTCTGAGAGGCCTCGCCCTGCTCATGGCCGCTGGATTCATAGTGTTCAATATACGAAGCATAATCTCTGGGCCTCAACTTCCTCTATTCATAATACTAGAGAATACAGCTTACGCCCTGCTCCTAGCTATCCCGGCAGCGGTTTATAAGAGACCTATAAGCCCAGCATTCCTTCTACTTGCATCAGCCTTCATGGCTGGTAGGGTGTCGAGATCAGTGGTCACACCCACAGGGGAGCTCGCAGCTTTAGCTATCGCCCACGCGCCCCTCCTGGCCTCACTTATGCTGATAGCTCTCTTGGGATTTGCTACTCTATTAAGGATGAGAGACGATGAGGGATTGAAGGCTTAGACGAACTCTTCTGGGGGAACGAAGAACGGTATTTTGGCCTTGTGATAGTCTCTGATAACAGTTCTAGCCGCCTCTTCTATCAGGGGCTCCTTAGTTTTCTTGTAGTACCATCCCCTCTTGACGGCTAGGTCCTCAAGAATCTCGTAGGGATCTGTCGAGGATATTCCGTAGGCCTGCTGGAATGCCCTCCTATTGTACTTTAAGATCTTCTCGATCAGTGCGGCAGCAGGCGGAACCGGGTCGCTGAGCTCTTCGGGGCTTCTCCCTCTAATCACGGAGTCTGGCCACCCTCCTTCAGCCGGAATGACTCCTGGAGTGTCTATCATGTAGAAGCCTGGCTCGATTTTCAGAAGTTGTATGCTCTTTGTGTATCCGGGGCTCCCTGGTATAGGGCTTGTCGACGCTCCCTTCCTTCCCCTGAGGGTATTTATGATGCTCGACTTACCTGTCTTTGGATATCCTATAACAGCGGCTGAGAAGGGTTTTATATCGGCCATTGATTTTATCCATCCCCTGAGTCTTCTTGTGCTTAGCCTGTATCTTGCTGAGACGTATATTGCGTTATAGCCTAGCCCTTGGAGTATCCTCCTCCACTTCTCTGCCACAGATAGGGGGACGAGGTCGGATTTATTCAGGACTATAATAAGCTTCTTCTCGAGGGCGGTTGCCATACTCTCAGCGCGCTTACTCCTTGTTGTGATAGGATCTCTTATATCCACTACTTCTACAACTACGTCGGCGTTCTTCATAGTCCTGGCGAGCATTCTCCAACTGGCTAAATCCATATCACTATGGCACCCTTCCGATAATCTAACGTGTGTAGCACAAGACCTCTTATTCTAAAAACTTCGGGTAGCCAACAGCCAGTCTACTATGGCCCTTCTACCGAGTCTTCAACGGTTATAATCCCCCTAGGGCATAAGCTTGCAGCCATCTCTACGCACGGCTTTAGATGTGAAGGTATTACGGCCTCCATGAAATCCCCGCGATTCTCGCCCCCCTTTATCCTGGCCTTACCTAATTCTTCGTCTGGTATAAAGACCTCGGGGCACACAGCTACGCATGCGAAGTCTGGAATGCACTCGCTCAGAGGCTTTATAGTAACCCTGATGCCCATTAGTCGGCTCCCACCTCCCGGCTAGTCTGGGGGAGGAAATTAATTGGAGTATAAGACTATTTCTTAGGTGGGGAGGAGTAGGTGTCTGAAAAGGGCATTGCTTTCACAGAGGAGATATATGGCTGGGAGTTCCTTGAGTTAGAACACCTTGAGGACATCAAATACCTCGTGGTAGGCCTGCCAGACGTAGGTCTTGTCGGCGCCATCACAAGCGCACATCTGATTAAGAGCCTAGAGATGACCTATGTTGCAGGCGTCGACAACTATGGGGCGCTTCCACCTGTTACAATCATAAACAAGGGGGAGCCGATGTTCCCGGTCAGAATTTACAGGAAGTCGGAGATAGCAGTGCTGACCATGGATGTTCCCATGACACCGTCATCAGTTCCCTCCTTCGGCTCTGCTCTTGTTGAGTATGCGCGGAGGAGGGGTGTAGACACAATTATAAGCGTGACTGGTATAGGTAACCCCAAGAGGTTCGAGCTGGAGAAGCCGCAGCTTTATTGGCTAGCTAGCGACAGGAAGGCCGCACTCTTAGCGGGAGGCCTGAGGGATGCTAGACAGCCTGAACAGGGCATTATTGTTGGTCCGTACTCTATCATACTTAAGGAGTCTATGAAGCTTAAGATGCATAACCTGGTTCTACTGACAGACGCTTTCATAGACCTGCCAGACCCGGAGGCCGCTGCTAGGGTGGTTGAGGGGCTGAACTCTCTTCTCGGCTTAGGCGTTAGCGTGGATGAACTTTTGAAGCAAGCTGAGGAGATAAAGCTCAGGATGAGGGAGCTTATGAAGGAGACTAAGGCTATGATGGCTAGGATGGGTAAGGAGATGGAATACAGAGCCCCAATACTCTACACCTAAGGATTGCTGGCCCCCAGAGTGGGGGTGGATGGTAATGTCGTTGTTTGACGAGTTCGAGGAGTTTAGGAGAAAGCTCCTTCATAGGATGTATCGCAGATTGAGGGAAGCGGACGAGATTTTCTCGTCAATGTTTAGGGGGTTCAGGGGGTTCGGCGAGGACTTGGAGTCTCTCCTAGAGTCAAGACTAAGGGAGTTTAAGCATAGCACGCTAGAACCCATAGTAAGTTTCAACGAGGAGGGAGATAGGCTAGTTATCCTTATAGATCTACCTGGAGTTAAGAAGGACAGTGTTAACGTGATGATACTTGAAGACAGGTTAGAAGTCTCGGCTAGAGTGGAGGAGAAGGTCGTTAGGAGAGCGCTCGGTAGCCTGTCAGAGAGGTTTACCTTTACGGAATATAGGGGAGTCTACGGTCTGCCGGTACCTGTTGATCCGAAAACTGCCAAGGTGAGGATGAGGGGCTCTACATTGGTTGTGGAGGTTGAGAAGAAGGCGAGAGATTAGGTTGTGATTATTGGCCCTCTACAGCCTCGTCTAGAATCTGGGCGACGTCCTTAACCTTGAAGCCGTAGTTCTCCTCCTCGGCCCTGAACATCGTATTGCAGAATGGGCAGGCCACGGCGACGTAGCCATCCCCTCCCAGCGTTTTAGAGGCTTCTTCAGCCCTTATCTGTGATACTCTTCTACCTCTCTTGATCTCGTAGAAGAGCTGTCCTCCCCCGCCGCCACAGCAGAAGCTCCTTTCTCTATTTCTAGGCATTTCTCTAATTCTTAGACCACTCTTTCTTAGGATATCTCTGGGCTCCTCATATACTCCATTCCACCTCCCGAGATAGCAGGGATCGTGGTATGTTATCCTGTATTCAAGCGTATGCTTTGGAGACAGCTTGCCCTCTTTGACTAGCTTGGATAGAGTTACTGTATGGTGCTCGACATCTAAGTTGTCGAGGACCTCCACGAGGTGACGGGTGTCTTCGCGGGCCGTTAGATAGTTTCTATACCGCTTATAATCGCCTCCTATCACAGTTAGGCAGTGAGGACAGTTTACGACTAGCTTGTTAAACTTATACTTAGATAGCTCCTCTAGGAAACTCACCATAAGTTCGACGAACAAAGCCTCCTCCCCCATCCTAAGCGCAGGCTCGCCGGTACAACCAGTATATGGTAGTATGGCTGCCCTCAGTCCCGCCTTCTTCAGCAGCCTCAATATCGACTCTCCCACAGGCCTGATTCTTGGATCATATCCAGTAACGCAGCCTGCCCAGTAAAGCACATCATACTCTTCTCCCTCCCTAGCTATTATATCCTCCCCCAGTTTTGACGCGAGCTCATCGAACCATGCCTCCTTCTCCATTGGTGGCTGGCCCATGGGGTTCCCGTTATACTGTAGGTTTTGGAGGGTTGTGAGGACCTGTTCTGGAACCTCCTCGCTACCCTCGCTCATCATGCCCCGCCTTATGTCGATAATGGTGTCAACGTGGTGTATCAGGACGGGGCACTCGTTGACGCAGGCTCCGCAGGTTAGACAGCTCCATATTGCCTCAGGGTTTACTCCAGGCTTGGTCCCGTCTCCCGGGTTCTCGGGGTCTACCACTCTATAGCTCCAGTCTCCAGTCCTCAGTGCGAGCCTCATCCCATATATAACTCCCCTAGGGTCGAGTATCTTCCCTGACTCTGCCGCCGGGCAGGCGTTTGTACATCTCATGCAGCTCGTGCACGCCTCGTAGTCGAGTCTTTGCTTCCATGTTGTGTCAGCCAACCTGACAATTCCTATAGGCATGTCCTTCTCAATGCGCTCGTCGAGATCTTCGTAAGTTCTTAGGGTTCTAACAGGCGGTGCAGTGGGTGCTAGGGCAATGTTGGCTATCGCAGCTGGTATGTGCCATAGGTTTGTGAATGGGATTAGAGCAATTCCGAGCTGGGCTAGGGCTAGGTGGATCAGCCATGTGGCTCTATATAGCGTCGCTAGGAAATCGTAGTTGATGTTCGATACTGCCAGAAAGACGATATATCCAACTGGGTCGAATAATGGTGACTCGAAGCCTCTCTCATACCTGTAAAGGGCTACTACCATTCCTTGGACCAAGAAGCCTGTAGCCACGATGATGGCTAGTAGGATCAGCGTTACGGTGTACACGGGATCTTTTGGGAGCCTCGGCGTTAAATTAAGGGATCTCCTGGCTAAGGCGAGTGCAACTCCCACTAGAACTGCTATACCTGCGAGGTTGTTAGCAAGCTTGTAGATGTAGAAGAACGGAGGGGTGAGTATTATGCCTCCCGCGTAGTAGTCCAGCGCTCTGATAATTGTGGCTATGAACAGCTCGAGAATTCCTAGGAAGATGAGGGCGTGGGTTACTCCGGGGAACCTGTGCTTAATAACCTTATACTGAAGAAGGACATAGAGCCATAGCTTCCTAAGAGCCCCTCCTAGACCGCCTGACTGTCCCAGAGCTTTCCGCACATCTTGGTTCTTGAATACCCTCCTGTAGAACTCGATGAGCGAGTAAAGGAGGACAGCCGTTGAGATACCTGATAGTAGATAGACGAGGATTGCAATATCGCCCACTAGGAAGAAGTGTTCGACGGGACTATCCTCCAAATCGTTCCCCTCCCGAGGGCTCGAGAGACTTTTTCTAGTGGGGTTATCCTTGGTTAGGCGTCCTTACAATCTATTTAGCGTGATGTTTAAACTATTAAGCGGTAATCTCTGGATTGAAATGTACGTGTTACGGAGTCATACTATTAACTCTGGAGTGCTGAGCGTTTAGAGCACTCTTTTATGTTAAGCGCGGAATAAGCTATGAAGTACTACGCAACACAAGATTAACTTATTGGTAGCATACCCCCTCTAAACCTGATGTACGAGTGTATAAGTCAATTAGAGGGAAAGGGTGTGCGCGGGCAAGGGCCTAAGCAATCCCGGAAGACGACAATAGATGAGTTCTTGATCAAGGAGGTCAAAAACAGACTAACAACGTCATCCCAAGAAAACCCAACATCATCTAGTCAGGATTCCCGTAAGAACGACCCAATCAGGCACAAGAGCAAGTCTATCGGGCTCCTCCACTACATCAAGCTTGAAGACACAGGGGCAACAAGCATAGGTACTGTTAGCCCCTCTAAGAGTTTAAAAATTAGCTCTAAAGGCCAGCCGGTAGAGGATAGATCTGGCGAATTAAGTTCAAGACGAACTAATGTCGAGCCCTCCACGAACTCTGGTTATAAAGATGTAGTGGGGTTTGGAAAGACTTATAGCGCTCAAGCGGCGGATGATGCTGCTCTCGAGCTTCTTAGAGAGCCCTTCGTAGAGTCGGCAAGGGGGTACCTACTAGATGTGAGATATGATGGTAGGATGGGTAAGGCAGTATTGGTGATATACGATACTAGCGAGAAAAGGCTGGTGAAGTGGATAGACAAGACCATGCATAGACCCTACTTCTTGACTGATGCGCGGCCTGAAGACCTGAAGGCGTCAGGGGTAGAATTAAGTAGAGACGACTCATTCGTCCAGTATGATGTCGTCGAAAAATTCCACCCAATAGAAAGGAGGAAAGTGAGGCTCACAAAGGTTGTGGTATCGGATCCCTTGGCCGTCAGGAGGATGCGTGAGAGGGTGAAGTCGGCTGGCTTCCAGGTATGGGAAGCCGATATTAAATACCATCATAACTACATATTTGACAGGCAGCTTGTCCCTGGGATCGTTTATGAGCTTGGTGGAGGAGGAATAAGGCATGTTTACCCTCTCGATACTACAGAATATACATCCATAGTCATGGATGTCTTCAGAGAGGAGCCTAATGAGGTTAAGGAAAGGGCTGTTGAGTGGATTAGAGTATTCGAATCTCCTCCTCCTAAAATTCCTTTGGTTGCGGTTGATATAGAAGTCTATAGCCCCCTTGCCACCAGGCTACCCGATCCCACGAAGTCGCCATACCCAGTCATAAGTGTTGCAGTTAGCGACAGTGAGGGGCGAGAGAAGATATTCCTACTTTACTGGGAAAACGCCGAGTTCGAATCTCCGCTGGAGATAGGAGACGAGGTTGAGATTGAGATATTTGACAGCGAGAAAGCGATGCTACTCGAAGTCATGAGACATCTGAGCAAGTATCCCGTCATACTCACATTCAACGGAGACAACTTTGACTTACCATATCTGGCTAACAGGCTGAGAGTGCTGGGAGTCCCCGAAGAGTTCATAACTATTGAGAAAAAGCAAGACTATACTACTTTCAAGAACTCTCTTCACATAGATGTCCACAAGCTATTCGGCATTAAGGCCCTTCAGGCGTACGCATTTGGCAATAAGTACAGGGAGCTCAGCCTCGAATCGATTAGCAAAGCAATGCTAGGTAAGGGTAAGGTGGAGCTCAGGGTACCTGTACCAGAGCTATCGATAGAGAAGCTTGCAGAATACAACCTGCAGGACACGAGGCTGACTCTAGAACTAGTTACCAGCAATAATAATCTCGTCTTCAACCTGGTGGTAATGGTGATGAGGACCAGCAAGCTTGGTATGGAGGACGTAACAAGAAGCCAGATATCCAACTGGATCAAGGGGTTACTGTACTGGGAGCACAGACGTAGGAAGTGGCTCATTCCATCGAGGGAAGAGATAGACCGTTTATCCACGCCTAGTGCGAGGGTTACCGCCGTTATTAAGGACAAGAAGTATAGGGGAGCCATAGTTTTGGACCCGCCGATAGGAGTATTCTTCAACGTCATTGTCCTGGACTTTGCGAGCCTGTACCCATCCCTAATCAAGCAATGGAACCTCAGCTACGAAACCGTAAACAATCCCAACTGCAACAAATATTCGACAATTCCTGAGGTTGGCCATAGAGTGTGTACCGAATTCAGAGGCATTAGCAGCGAGATAGTAGGGCTACTTAGAGACTTCAGAGTTAAATTGTATAAGAGGAAAGCGAAGGATAAGGCACTGCCCGATGTGGAGAGGATGTGGTATGACGTAGTTCAGTCAGCTATGAAGGTCTATATAAATGCGAGCTATGGAGTTTTCGGGAGTAGTGCCTTTAGCCTCTACAGCTTGGCTGTGGCGGAGAGCGTCACAGCACTCGGCAGGGCAGTCTTGAGAAGCACGCTGGAGAAGGCCTCTAGCCTAGACCTTCACATTGTCTATGGTGACACTGATAGCCTCTTCTTATGGGATCCCCCCGCCAACGCCCTAGAGGAGCTGATTAGACATGTATATGAAGAATTCGGGCTTGAACTTGAAAAGGATAAATCGTTCAGAGCAATCCTTTTCAGCGGCCTAAAGAAGAACTATCTGGGCATAACGGAGGATGGAGGCGTTACGATAAAGGGTATGGTCGCCAAGAAAAGCAATACGCCAGAGTTTATAAAGGAAGAGTTCGCTAGAGCCGTAGAAATCTTGGCAGGCCTCTCAGGGCCGGGCGACGTAACGCGTATCCTGGAAGAGCTCAGGGACCACGTTAATAGGGTTTACAATAATGTTAGGAAGAGGGTCTACACTCTAGACGAATTCGCCATAAAGGTGATGCTTAGCAAGGACCTCGACGACTATGATAAAAACACACCACAGCATGTGAAGGCAGCTAAACTTCTTGAAAGATTTGGGGTTAAGCTAGGCAGCGGAGATATCGTTTATTTCGTTAAAACGAGGGATAAGTTGGGTGTTAAGCCAGTCCAACTGGCGAAGTTGTCCGAGATAGACCCGCATAAGTATATGGAGTATGTTAAGACAGCCTTTGAGCAAATGCTTATGGCGTTCGGAGTCTCGTGGGACGATATGTCGGGCACTAGAAAGCTTGACAAGCTCATTTTCGGGTAAGAATGCCTCAATAACCTCCTCCACACTTAATAAGAGATGGAGATGTTATGATGAGCGACTTCGGAACCGACACACAATTGTGGATGAAGAGCCGTGTGAGGGCTGAGCAAGGAATCCCTCAAGGATATGTATTTTCGCGCACAAGAGAGTCGAGGCCGAGTAAGGTTTAACAATATACCCTTATCACTTTAATGTTATAAACGCCTCAACGGTGACGCCGACCAGTGGCCAGATGATTAAAAGAGTATGTGTGAGCCGCAATCTTTTCTCTTAAAGGCAGTTTCTTTACTTCTTTAGCCCCCAAAGCTTTTTGGATACTAGTTTGAACCCTGCGCTTACAGAGTCCAGGACTTTAGGCGGCAGCGTTATTTTTCCTTCTCCTATTTGGGCTTTGCTCAGCTCAACACTCAGGCTTAGGGCGCTAGCTAGGAAGGCTTTGCCTCCTTTATAGGGGTCCTCCGTTATTAGGCCTTCGAAGTATTCGATCCACGCTTTAGCGTCTCTGCTACGCCTTATCATTACCAGGTAACCGCCTACTGCTGGACCAATTTCGTGTTTTAACCTGTATGCGATGTATTTCTCGCCTTTTGATTCTGAGCTCACGAGGCCATTTCTCTTCAGGACATCTGCCATTCTCTCAAATATCTCCTCGGCCAGCCTGCCGCCCATTTTTACAAGTGTAAATTCTCTAGCGCCTGGGAGGCTAACCCTAAATTGTATCACAGGCCCCCTAGTGGTCTTTCTCAGCACTAATCTATAGCCTCTAGCGTCTAACACCATAGTTCCTTCACCTCTTGAAGGACTACCTCCAACATTATATCTATGTTCTAAGGACTAATAAGGCTCCTTATATTATTCTGTCGTGGCTATGCCTACAGTTGATGTGGATTGGTTGATAAGAACCTTTCTCCCGGTAATATCCCTCTCTGCCTCTCGGCTGTTGAGAGCAGTGTCTTTATAGTGTTTAACATGTTTAAAACGTTTCAAAATTTATACCAGCTTAACGTGAGGGTTAAAATACCGGGGCACGGGGTTTGTCGGTTAACGAGGCTTCCCGAACCTTTGTGTTCATTCCACGGAAGGTCCAGAGACTGGGGGCGTCCTCTCTGATAGTTACCATACCCAAGGAGTGGGCAAAGAGGAATAATGTGGACGTTGGCGACATAGTTTCCCTTGTTGATATAGGGGATAGGCTTATTATTCTTCCGACTAATTCCACGAGGAGTATTGTTGTCCATTTTGATGGAAGGCATAAGAGGATTGTTAAGCACGTCTCCAGGCTTATCCTATGTGGTTTTATCTTCGGCCAGGATAAGGTTGTGATATCATCCCCTAGGCAGGGCACTGTAAAAGAGATAATAGAGAGACTCCAGAACCTGATGACCCTACTCCCATACATCTACATTACTGGAAGGGATAGGAAGGTGACTATTGACCTCGAGAGCCCAGTTGAGGATCCATGGCAGGCACTCAAAACGCTTGGAAGACATCTAATAGGATACTCTGAGACCGTGTTGAAGGCCGTGGAAAGCGGGGAGAACGTGCCTAAATCTACTCTTGAGAGTGTTAGGGTTGAGATGTTTAGAAGCGGATATAGGCTGTTGAGGGCGGTGACAGTAAATACTGCTAGGGGTGGCATAGAGTCTATCATGAGCCTATATTTCTTCCTCTACGCTGCCATGCTCTCTGCGGCGATGGATGAGATGTATGATGTCGGGCTCGAGGTCCTCGTGCTTAAAGATAAGCTTACCGAGGAGGAGAAGGATAGGATAAAGTTTTTGGTAGAGATGCTTGAGGTCGCTCTCGCCACACTCTCCGCCAACATAGACCCCAACAGTGTTAAGAAGGTCGAAGAGGCTTACTGGAAGATAAAGTCGATTCTAGATCTCAAAGATAATTTATCGGCAATTGTAGACGGCTCCACACCAGCATACTCCTATCTAGTTTCTAGGATAATCAACGTAGCTAGAACGCTAGAACTAGCCAGCAACATAATGGTTTGCCACATGATAACACAAAAGTATAGCACATTAGATCATGTTGACGGAACTTCAGAAGAAGAGTAGCTTTCTCACCATAACTACCCCGATGACGATGAACCCCAGATCTATGCCTCTTAGCTTTTGTATGCTGAAGCCCCGCATCACCGAGGGGACTATGGTATGGAGGTAGCCGTCCTCTACCATGATGATTTCAAAAAACACTCACCCTATCCCTACGACCACCCGGAGAACCCAGCGAGGCTTGATATGGCCCTCGAAAGCCTTAATGCCTCCAGACTGATAAACTCAGGGAATATAGCTTTAGAGGAGCCTCCCAAGGGAGACCTCTCAATATATACTAAAGTCCACAGCCCGTCCTATTTGAGATATGTTCTTAGAACTGCAGAAAGCGGGCTCGAGTGGCTTGACGGCGATACCTACGTTTCCATAGGTACAGTATCGGCCTTGGAACGCTTAGCGGGAGCCTCGATAGCTGCTGTAAAAATGGTTGGAAGAGGTATAGCCCCCTTCATACTGGGTAGGCCTCCAGGACACCATGCTGGAATCAAGGGACGAGCCCTTGGCGCACCGACTGGGGGATTCTGCATTGTCAATACTGCCGCCCTGGTAGCGAGGGATCTTTCCAGACTGGGCAGGGTTGTGGTGCTAGATTTTGACGTGCATCATGGTAACGGGACTCAAGAGATATTCTACGATGACCCATCGGTCTTCCACGTCGATTTACACCAAGACCCTACAACCATATATCCCGGGACTGGGTTCCCCGAGGATACTGGGAGAGGGAGGGCTGATGGGACCAAGATTAACATTATTGTCCCGCCGCATTCAGGCAGCGATATATACATGCACGCTGCAAACCTGATGAGATCGATAATAGATGTTGTAAGGCCAGACTACATAGTAGTGTCTGCAGGATTCGATGCGTACACTCATGACAACCATTTTTCTAGCATAAATGCGACATCACACTTCTATCACGAAGTCGGGCGTATAGTTAGAGAGGCTAGCATTTCAGGAGTTGCTGCTGTCCTTGAAGGGGGATATGGAGTAGGTTTAGAGAAGGGATTGCCAGCCTTCGTGGCTGGGCTGGCAGGTTTGGATAATCCGATTCAAGACAAGTTCTTGGAAAGCGGTATTACGCAATGGGAGAAATATTTAAGCGGGTTAAAGAGACTGGCAAGAGCTTTAAAAGAGAGCAGAACCAGCATATCGGATGTAGTTTTAATGGCGATAGAAGACAAAAATCTCTTGGCCTAGCTATGGTTGTCACTGGCTTTTCTCAAACTAATGTCATCTCTAGCAACTATCAGTAGGTGAGGTAGCTTGGTTGGCGTGCCGACCTCCCACCACATGATATTATTTTGAGTCATGCCTGCCTCTACTACGCCTGCTATCAAGCCCCTCAGACTCCCTTCCAGCCTCAGCTTATATCCAGGTATGCATGACTTAGGCTTACCTCCTGAAACATGTATAACTGCGTCTCGTAAGACTGTAGAGAACCTACCCTCTAGATAGTTCTGTAGCCTGGTGTACCAGTTGTTAGTTAGATATACGCCATCCTCAAGCGCGTCCATCAACTCTCCGTCCCTCATACTGCCAGTGAGTATTTCTAGGTTGAATAGCTTGGGGAACACCCAGCCAGCATTCCCCGTAGTCTCGGCCTTCATTATTCTGGCTGTCTTAGTGTTGTGTAAGAAGGTTTTTAGTATGCCGTCCTTTATCACATCTATGTTTCTGGTTTGAATACCTTCATCATCATATGTCGAATATCCAGGCAGCTCTTCATCTAGGGGTGTGCTCCTGATGGTCAGTGCATCTCCCGCGACTTTCTCGCCTATTTCGTCTTGTCTGAACATGGAGAAGCCTAGAAGGACGCTGCTCGCTAGTGTGGATGATGCAACTATCTCCAAGAGGTTGCCAGAGACCATAGGTGATAATAGGAGTCTGGAGGGGCCTGTTGGTGGATACTCTTTTGGGAGGCTAGCGCATATCTCAGCTAGCTCTCTAGCCTTCTCTAACGCTTGTGACGAGAGATCTAGGTCTAGGCGTGTGGAAACCCAGGACCACTGACCGCTGACCTCACCTTTGAAAATCCTAGCGTAGCCGTCGAACCAGGTACGCGCGCTTGTTAGTAGAGTGCCATTAGAGAGAAGGAGGGCCTCGGTCTGGACAGCCATCTCAGCCATACCAGATAGATCGCCCCACTCGTCCGGGCTCAAAACTTGGGCGAGAATGCTATAGTCTCCCCCCTCGAAGCTATCAACAATCCTCTTGTCGAGGACCTCGCCCGATTTGCCTGTAGGCGTTGGTAGCTCTGCATAGAACGGCGAAGGCTCGAGGCTATCAACCATTCTAACTGCCTTCTCAAGGATCTGGCTTCTGCTAGACGCGCCGAAACTGGTCACGAGTATCTTTCTATCCTTAGCTAGATATAAGTTCACCTCGTAATCCTCGAAAGACTGCCCCACAGTCAGCTTTCCTCTAGCTGCCTTAATCATCACAGTATCGGTCCTCGAGATTTTGACCGCGGCTTCATCCACCTTCACGCGGAGGGCATCTATTATTTGTGTAGCTAGGTCCTCCAGCTCGCCTACGTTACTCTTCATCGCTACCACCCCACTCCAAACTGGCTCTAACCAACTCGCACCTCCCTCAATCTTACGTGAGGACCTCCCATCCAAACAGGCAGCGGCTGAGGAGGCTCGCCCTTTCCGCATATTCCAGCGTAGAGACTAAGGTCCTTGCCTACTCCATCTATTTTAGTGTAGAAGTCAGCCGTCGGTATTTGAAGTACTACGTCCCTAACCGGGCTCTCCAACCTCCCATTTCTAATTCTGTATGCCTCTAAACCCACATACCTCGACACGAGCCTGTACTCGTCTATGTTCCATTCCATATATGTTTTAATGTAAACCCCCTCCTTAACATCTTCTACAAGCTCTTCGAGACTCATGTCACCTGGCTTCAAATACGTATTGGCCATCCTCACAATAGGTTCGCTCCTATGGTTCATAGCCCTGGCCGCGCCATTGCTACTAACTCCCATCCTAGCCGCTGTGATTCTGCTGTGCAGTAACTCGTGTAATATCCCCTCCTTTATGAGGATTCTCTCTCTAGCGGGCACCGCTTCATCGTCGAAGAGGTAATACCCATAGCTGTTAGGAATTGTGGGGTCATCAGCAACAGTCACGTGTTCGCTACCAATCCTGCCTGAAATCCATTCTCTATAGCTAAGACCTGCCTGTGCGGCCTCTCTGCCCAGCACCCTGTCGGCCTCGCTGGGATGGCCTATGGACTCGTGGAGAGCGAGGCCAACTATCTCCGGGGACAGTATAACGTCCATGACTCCTTTTACAGGGGGCTCTGAGTCAACTAGATTTACCTCGAGGCTGTGCACGTCACTCGAGAGTGACTCAGCAAGATCCTGAAGCTTTAGAACCTCGAGACCACCGGAGCCTGCTATGTGACCCCACTTGTTTGCACGACGATCACCACTGCTAGCGGCTATGTTGTAAAATACTGATACTCGAGGTATAGCACTCTCTATGTAGCCTCCATCGCTTGTGACTATAATCTTTTCTTCCACGTCATCACTATATCTGAAGGTCTTAGAAGCAATCTTTATCTTCTCGCTGGTAACATTCTTGCTATACTCCTTTAAGATGTTAGCCTTATCCTCGATGCTGAGGTCAGAGAACTTTTCACGGGGCTTTAGTGAGTATGACACTCTCCCTAACTTCTCCTCACTCAAAGAAATAGCGTCTTTTGTCTTGTGGGATATAGCTCTAGCGGAAGCAACAGCCCTTTCAACAGTTTTTATAACGCTATTCCTGTCGAGCTTGTCTGTGCTGGCGAATCCAAGTGCACCCTTGTACACGACTCTCACAGCAACACCAGCCTCCACGTTAATATCTCCGCCTGCGAGATTGTCGTTGATGAGTAAGACTCCCTCACCAACATGAGAGTGGTATCTTACTTCGGCGTAAGTTGACCCAAGTTGGAGTGCCTTATCGAGTGCTTCGAAGAATATATCCAGGTCGAGAGCCTCATTACCCAACGCAGCATTAGACCCTGACAACTGTTACAGCACCTCCACTGTCTATCTAACGAAAGGTGTCCGAGGGTGATTTTTAAGTTTTTTCTACTACAAGTCATATCCTGAAATAGAAGTTGCAAAGTCAATAATTCAGACCTGTAATGCTCTCTATGGAGTTATAATTGCTTCCAGCAACAAATTAGGTATCATGGATGAGCGGATGACGGTCGACTGAGCGCCCTCATATAGATACAGGCAATGATGATCATTCCCCTTGGGCGACGCTTCTAAATAAATTCCAAAATAAATATTGAATATTATTAGTATCTTTTAGCTGGGGATAGATCTCATTTCTGGGTATTTAGGACCCAAGGCCCAAAGTTAGGACTATATATTCGTCAAGCTCTTCCAGGTCTAGAGGGGTTACTATTATCTTGATCTTCTCACGGATAAAAAGACTTGCTCCCATTCTATTCACACCCAATTAATTAAAATAGTAATTTCGTCTACCATAAAAATCTTAGCCATCATATGTATCGTCAAAAATCGAACTCATCATTCGGAAATAGATAAGAGATTGCGAAAAGTCTAGAGTACTTAAGAGGGCCTTGATGCCCGGGCCTGATCGCTGCTGAGCCACAACTTCGCGAAACGTGTGATGAGCGAACCCGAGGGGGAAAAGGCCTCAAAAACATGATATAATCATCTTGAGATGAGCCACCTATTCTTTGGCCCTACAGAGCGATAGTTCGAGGGCGGCCGGTATGCTAGCGGTTGCAAATGATGCTAGCGCGTAGACTTCCTTGTTTACATTCACGCTTGGCAGAATCCCTTCAAGTATCTTTGAGTTGGCCAAAGACTGTTCAAACCTTTTAGTACTGCCAGTAGCTAGGGCTCCCAGTAGCTCGAGAAAGGTCCTCCTTGTAGCCTCTAGAACTCTCTTATCATCACTTGATATAGTGTTTGACTTCTTTAGCTCTTTTGCGACCTTGAGGAGGAGTCTGGGTAGAGTCGTTAGGAGGAGTGGTAGGTAGGTTGTCTTCGTTGTTTCACAGCTGTTGGAGGTGTTGATACTCACCCTAATAATGTCGAAGGCCAGTGAGAGGAGTTTTTCTGCAGTTTCTTCAACCTCATCAAACTTGCCCATTATTATATCGTCTACCATATTGCTCAACAGACTAGCATACGTCTTTACCATTATCTGGGGCGATGCGTCGTTAGTCTGTCTGAGCTCCATCACTATGTGCCCGTCCCTAGCCACTATCCTTCTAACTAGTATGTCTCCTTCTAAGAGGAGGTTCTTACCGCTCCTGAATATCTCGGTTGCTAGGACCTCATCCTTTTTGCTCCGGCTATCCGAGAATATGGCAAGTCTGTCGTATCCATGAGCATAGACGCACTTGATAAAGTGCCTTAGAGTATTTTCATTCCTAGGAAGAGTTGATGCATCCACTGTTAGGCTTTTGGTTGAAGGCGAAATGTTGTCGGGCATGATCTTTAGGTATTCGCCCTCATCCACAACTATGACGCTGTCGCCAACACCGATATTCATCCTCTTAACCCAATTTTTGGGAAGAGTCACTATTAGGCTAGAACCGCCAAGCTTCTGAACTCTCCTCCTAAACATACTAGTTTGGATCGACATTCTAGTTCCCATATTGAGAAATATATTGTGACAAATATAAATATTTAACAGCGTTAATCTAACAATATGTGCTACACCTCTCCAGTAAAATAAAAAACCAATAATACCAAACAAGATGTATTGACCATATAGCGGAGAAACATACAAATCCGAAATTCGGGAAAACCAGGTTATAACCAGTGAGTCATACCGGAGGAAACAGGGTGATTAAGAAAATGCGGAAAAAGTGGTCATGTTACATATGTGGAGGAGAGGTCATAGAAGGACAAAGATTCACCTTTCTCCCAGAAAAAGGAGCTGTACACGTGGAATGCCTCAATAAAGAATTCATGAAAGTGGATCCCAGCCCTGAGATAATAGCTCTTCTAGACGCAAATGAGGCCCTATTATATACCATAGTGAGGCTTAAAGAGGCAGGCAGGATTGCTGAGTCCGAGGAAGCTAAGTCGCTGCTCGACAATGCACGGAGAGAAGTGGAGAGGCTAGCGGGGATCTTGGCCAGAGAAATAGCAAAACACTCCAATAATAGCTAGCTAGGCTAGCCTCTTAACAACGGCGAGAGCCTCGTCTGCATGCCTCTCAGCAGGCCTGATACCTCTAAGGATCCGGGCTATCTTACCGTCCCTATCTATTATGAAAGTAACCCTATCAGCTGAAAGACTGTCACCACTCCCCCTTAGAACTCCATATAACCTTGCAATCTTCCCATCCTCATCGCTGACCAGGAGAAATCTAAACCCGTTTCTCTCAGCGAACTTCCTATTCTTGTCCACGGGGTCGGTAGATACTCCTATAACCACTGCTCCAAGCTTCGTAAATTCGTCTAGAAGCTCGTTGAACCTGATTCCCTCCCTAGTGCATCCTGGTGTCATTGCACGGGGGTAGAAGTAGAGTACCACTATACGCCCCCTAAAGTCCTCTAGCCTAACTTTCTCACCAGTGTGAGCCACGGCTTCAAAGCTTGGAGCCGATTCTCCTTCGCTTACCATCATAGGTACACCACTCTATCATTTGTGGGTTGGATTGCGAAATTTGCGAATAAATACCCACAATTTATCAACTAGAGATCGATATTGCCTCACGATATCTATGCTACTCCACTACTAGAGCCTTTCACTGCTAGCAAAGCCCTAACAGCCATGAGCTCGGGCGGTAGCGACGAGATGATCTCCCTAACGATGAGCTTCCTATCAACAACGAGCACTGTCGAAACTACACGCCAACCCAGCAAAGTTCTTCTCACAACGCCTAGCCGCCTAAGATAGGATAATGTGGGGTCAAACACTAGCGTGATAGAATCGGCAAGTTTGACGAGCTCTTTACTAATGGGAGGCTTTGGGGGCTTCCTGCCTATAATCGATACAACCATGGAGTTGAGGCTATGGAATTCGTGCTTCAGTCTGTCAAAAGGCCTAAGATCTCGGACTGAGCCGGTTAGGGCTAGAATCATCCCACCTTGGGGTATGTGATCCTCCTCTACCCTTAGCAGAGCCCCCCTTAGCGAGATGCCTTGTGGCGGTGGTATTTTGTCTCCAAGTTTCAGCATTACTAGCTACACCACCGGTTTGTTAAGGCCTAATTTTAGAATAGTGATGCGCGGAATCAAAAATGGGGGTGGGTAGGTTAACCTTGGTTATAAACGTTGAAATTGTTCAGGTAGCCTCAACCCGGTCTCCGTGGGAGAACCTTAGAGCAATAACGACTCTTACTAGCAGGACTAAGGGTGGGGGGCTGATAGTATTCCCAGAGTACACTATGATGGATCCAACGGGCTTGAGCGCCAGCGATATCAGAGGAGCTGCTGAAGAGTACTTCACTCGGTTCGAGTCTTTCTATAAGGATTTAGCAAGGGATAAGGGCTCGTGTGTAGCTGGACACTTGTTCAAGCCATCACCTGACGGTAGGGTATACAACACCCTGGTTTTAATAGACGATTCTGGGGATGTTATTGCTGAGTACTATAAAACACACTTGTTCGACGCCTTTGGATATAGGGAGAGCGAGTTCACCACTCCAGGTGAGGCTTTATTCAAGCCCGTTAGAGCATGCGGCGTTAACATAGGGGCTGCGATTTGCTATGAGATCAGGTTTCCTGAGATATTTAGGGTTCAGGCTTTGGCGGGTGTGGACTTGTTTATAGTGCCAGCTGGATGGTACAGGGGGCCAATGAAGGAATACCTCCTCGAGGTTCTGGCCAGCGCTAGAGCTCAGGAGAACACTTCTTTCGTGGTGTTGGCAAACAATGCTGGCAAGAGCTTCATTGGTATGAGTAGGGTGGTTGACCCGCTAGGGCAATCGAGAATCGTTGCACCTCCAAGGGAGTATTTACTGGCTGCCGAGGTGGACCTCGGGGAGATTGATAGGGCTAGAAGGGTCCTCCCAGTGTTGAAACACAGAAGAGTCGAGCTCTACAAAGGGTGGAATTCTTAGGTGTTGGGTTTTGGTGTTGAAGGTAGAGCTCCATAGCCACACCACAGCTAGCGACGGCTTCCAAACGCCATACGAGATAGTGCAGATAGCCAGGCGCAGGGAGCTTGATGCAATAGCTGTGACTGATCACAACACTTTCAGGGGCGCGAGCCTCTCAATAAGGGCTGCAAGAGTTGAAGGCGGGCCCATAGTTTTGCCAGCAGCAGAGGTTAGAACCAGCTGGGGGGACGTCACCGTTGTGTGTACTGAGGTGTATAGCGACGACTTCCCCAGAGACCCTTTTGAGCTGAGGGATTGGGCGTTAGCTAGAGGATGCATAACAATAGCCGTTCACCCCTACAACAAACAATTCCACGGCATTGGGGGTAGAAAGGTGAGGGAGCATTATGAACTCTTTGATGCCATAGAAGTGTGGAATGCTTATACACATCCATTTCTAAACCTTCTAGCCTTCTCCTTATCCAAGGAAACCGGCTTACCAGCGGTATCCGGAAGCGACGCTCATGTTCCTTCAATGGTGGGAGCGTCCCCATCGCTAGTCGAGGCCCCGGAAGATAGGGACGGGATTCTCGAGGCCATAAGGAGGGGCAGGGTTAAACCCACCATCGGAGTGCCCGGTGTAAGAGCTGTATTCGAGAATCTGGGATGGAGTATTCTGCGGAGAATAATGTAAGGACTTTATAATTCTAGTTCTGCTGTTTATGCCTCTCGATAATATTTATTAAACCTAAACTATAGCATTAGCCGTAAAACCAGGCGAACACTCTTGGGCAGTGAAGACATGGGATGTTTGGAGGTTGTTGAGACTCATAGGAGCGTGAGATCCTTCAGTAGGGAGCCGATACCTGATGAAGACCTGAATAAGATCCTCAGGGCCGCCCAAAGGCACGTCAGTCCCTGGAACCTTCAACCCATCCACGTGACTGTGGTCAGGGATGAAGGCCTAAAATCCAAGCTTGCTGAAATCCTCTGGGGCCAGGAGCAGATTAAGGATGCTCCGGTGTTCCTAGTTTTCAGTATAGACTATGCGAAGGTCCTTAGAGCCTTAGAGAAGATTGGTGCTGAAAGCAAAGTATTGGGGCTGGCTGATTTGGTCCAGGGTTTCATATCGGCTAGCGTTGCCCTTGGTTGGAGCATTCTTGTAGCTGAGAGCCTAGGCTATGTTGTTAATATCATTGCCGCATATGGGAGGCCCTGTGCAGTGGCCGATACTCTTAACCTTCCTAAATATGTAGTACCTATAGCTGGCCTCCTGGTCGGTAAGCCTGCGGGAGAGCTACCACCTGTTACTCCTAGGGCTCCCATTGGGGCGTCTGTGGGCTTAGATGGGTATGGTAGTGTGGACGAGAAGTCCGAGTATTATGCTAAAACTGTGGAGGGTTTTGTTGATAAAGTGGCTAGGGTGTTGAGGCCAGGAGGACCTGTGGACAGGATGGAGAAGGAGATAAGAGAGTGTTATGAGGCACGGGGATTCAAGATATAGTTACCCTTGTTCGAGTAATCCTTCCTTATGTAGGGTATACTAATAAATAGATATCTTTTAAGGTAATACCCATAGGCTTTTAGTTAGGGAACACCCTCTTGCCAATCTTAGACATGATCAGCGAAATAACAAAAATAGTAAAGGCGGATGGCATAGCTAAAAGCGTTAAGCTCCCTTCACCGAGCCTCGACCACTACCTCTGGATAGGAGACCCCTCAGAAGAGCCTGCAGATGTTAAGGTAGTAGTGGACGAATACTACTATAGACCCTTTCAGCCAGTTAAAGCTAGAGAAGCGAGTCACAATCTAGAGATTATAGGTGTGGACTCGAGTAGCCGCACTATCGAGACTTACTCTCATGTGGTGTTACTGGGCGCTGCGGCAGCGTCAAGTAGGTATCGAACAGTGGAAATATCGATTCCTAACATAGAGTCCACCACGATAACAGCTTCCAGCCAGTTTACCAAGAAAATAAAACCATACATAATATTGCCAAGGGGTGAAACTCACACCTCTAGTACCCAAATTCCGCATGATACCAGAGAGGAAGGGTTCCTTGACATACTACGTTTCAGCCTGGAAAACCAGATTCTCAGAGATATTCTAAACCTACCTATTAGTGGCGGTACTGTTGTGATGGTAGATGGACCGATAATAAATGGTGCTCTAATATCAAAGGCCTCACACGATGGAAGCGGTATTTATAAAAAACTGCTCTATGAGAGAGCTGAGTTGATAGCGAGCCTGGAGGAGAAGGGAGTTCCTGTTCTAGGTTTTGTTAAGAGGGTGGAGCACTCGAGCCTGATACATAGATCTCAGGGATTAAGAGTACTCCTAGAGAAGTGTTCTGACAGAAGGTTGCCAGCTAGTGATGCTGCGGTTCTTGAATTAGCTTTAGTAAGCGGCTGTGCTGCGTGGAGGGCTTCCCACGTTCTGAGGACTCTAGCATTGAGAGTTTCATATAAGGGTGGGTATGAGAAACTGGCAGAATATATAGTCTTGCCGACAAGTCCTGTTAAGCTAATAGGCCCTAAGACGAGGATCTACAGGCTAGAGTATACCTCTAGATCCAGGGAGATCCTTGGAAGGTTTGGCTTAAAACCTCACACACTTCTAGTGGATGAGACCATTCTAAGGGGGTCTATTACTCCTGTCACGATAGCGAGAAGTGATCGTAGGGCTAGGAGCCTAACGGCCGCCCTCAGAAAAACACTCTCTTCGAGCTTAGTACTAGAGGGTGTCCCGCAGACTCATACCTCGTTAATGGAGGGGATGCAATAGTGGGGGAGACGCAGAAATGGGTCGGCGATGGTGTTCCAACGTTTGACATAGCCACGCTCAGAAATAAAATGGAGAGAGCGTTTGAAAAAGCAAAGATGTTAGGAGAGCTGGTAGGAAGGGTAACTCGGTATAACCCTATACCAACCCACCCGGGTGGGGAGATAGAGGTCGAAGTCGACTCTAGCATATACTTCTCAAGAGGAGGTGTGAAGATAGGCGATTATATAGGAATCGTTGACCCTAAAACCAACACAGTTATACTAGGCGTGGTAACGAAGGTAACTAGATCTGACGAGCTAGCGCTTGCAGGCGTGGAGGCTCCAGTAGTCAGGGATCCCCTGTCCAGTAGTCAGCCAGAATCTCTCCTCACAAACCCTATAATAACCGTCAAGCTACTTCTCGAAGGAGATCCAGACAGCGGATTAGAGTCTAGGCCTGTCACCATTCCCGTCGAGCCTCAGAGCCCAGCCTTTTATCCGTCACCAGAGGTTCTAAGATACATGCTCTCACTTCCGGCTTCAGGGGTATTGGTAGGGGCACTAGCGAACTCCTCGGGCACTCTGGCGGGCGGTAGGATTCCAGTACGACTACCGCACAAATCGATTCTACATCACGTTCTTATAGTCGGGACTACAGGCAGCGGCAAGACCACGCTACTAAAGAATATGATTGCCTCGTCCACCAGCGAGGGCGGGCCTCTTCCTGTGATTATCGATATGAATGGAGATTTCACACAGCTGCCGCTAAAGGGGAATTCTCCCGAACTTCCAGTGTATTCTAGCATATCTCAGCCTGGGAATGTTATAATTGTGCTTCCAGTAGGTTTTGACACCATCCTGGAGCTGGAGGAGGCAAAGAATATAAGAGAAGGAGTGGCAAGGCTTTATGGGAGCGAGGTACTAGCAAGACTTCTAGGTTACACTCCGAGCTGGAGTTGCATGCAGAAAAATGGGATTGATATTTGTGTGGCTAGAGGCGAGCCCTTCGTACTCATCCCATACTTTATCGACACCGTGCGTAGAGAGAACATGCCTGGAGAGACTCTCTCTAATCTGATGCCTGGATTAACAAGGCTCTCGATGGAGCTTCTACGCTCCCTAAGAGAAAGGTTCTACAAATTGTCAGGCAGCTCCAGCTATCCTCCACTCTACATTATTGCAGCGGCTTTGAGGTCCTATCTTGAGGCAATATCTACCCGAAGACAGGGTGGGCATGAGGAGGTAGCTAGCAGGGCTATAGAAAATGTAGCTGCTAGCGTTGCTGGATTCGCAGAGCCTAAGGATCTAGAGAACTCTAGGATAACGAACCTAGGGCTAAGTGTCGCTGAGTCCATAGACCTGCTACTCAAAATTCTATCGACGGTTAAGCCTCATAAACACACTGTTGAAGCGCTCTATAGGAAGATTCAGGGACTTATGGATACTGGTGTAGTTGATGTCTCAATAGCAGAGAGGATCGGTCTCTCATGGAGGATAAACGTGTTAAGGGAGCCTATGTGGGGCGATATCCTGAAGATGGCGGGCGAACATAAATCGCCTGTCGTAGTAGACCTGTCTTGGCTTGTCTACAGGAGTGGCAGCAGCATATGGGCTCCCAGAATAGTTTCATACAGGGTATTACAAGGCATTCTACGAGCAAGAAACAAAGAGTGGGTGGCCAGGAGAAGAGTAAAGCCTGTGATGGTTGTGATAGATGAGGCGCACCAGTTTTTCCCCCAGGAAAAGGGTGGGGGTGAGGAGCAGGAGGCTAACAGGCAAATAGCAGCCATGATATCATCGCTCGCCAGGCTGGGGAGGGCCAGGGGGATTGGGCTTGTGTTCAGCACACACAGCCCGTCAGACCTCCACGAGATAATAATGCAGCTGGCAAACACGAAGATCGTCCTAAGAACAGAGAAGAGCCACGCTGAGAGGATGGGGATTCCAGCTGAGCTAAGGGATGCTATACCATTCCTTCAGGACAGGTACATGCTAGTCCAGAGCTATTTCCTGAGAGGAGGATATGTGTTTGCCGCAACAGACAAGCCTATACCCCTTCACGTAGACCTCTCCGCCACACTACTCGAAGGTGGTGGAAGTATTTCTTGACTCCTATCCGAGTAATGTACCCTGTATCGGGATGGCTTCAACTCGCTGATCAAGAGCTCGAAGGCTTTCCAAGGGTCAGTGTGGGCCCCACAAGTATAAATGTCGAATGTTGCATAGTCGTAGTAGGGCCACGTGTGGAGGGCTAGATGGCTTTCAAGCACTAGAACGATGACGCTTACTCCACCCTTCTCTCCGGGGATTGTCCAAGAATTGACCGCGTGAACCGTAGCTCCAGAGGCCTCTGCAGCCCTTACCATAAGGCTCTTGAGGTAATCCTCATCCCACGCCTTACTCTTGTCGATACTATACAGGCTTCCATAGACATGCTTGCCGACGACTCTCTCTTCCATCTTTATGCAGCCTCAGGGCCTTTAAAGATGTGTTTGGCTTCAAAGGGTTTTAACCAATACTATCAAGCACTTCGCTTTCAAAGACTATTGGATAGTTACGCAAATCAATTACATCGAATGGATTCTCCCTCCCTGAAGACAATATGGTATCTATTCCGAGCGGTGGATACCTCTTGGATGAGGTTTTTGAGGAGATTAAAAACCTCAGGGAGGAGATAAGTAGGCTTCCTGAAAGTAGGAGATCGATGCTTATGAGAGAGCTAGACCTAACTGAGGCAAGCATAAGGGCTGCTCGGCTAGCTGAGGAGGGCGGCGATTCGGACGCAGCTCAATGGCTAGTAATACTGTCTATTGTAAGAATTGACGAGATCAAGAGGAGACTGGCTAGCTTACAGAGGGACGGCCCACCATTGAGGACTAGTAATGTCCCTTATGTTTTTGATGGGGGTGCCTGCCATACCTAGCTTGGTATACGATATGCTCGCCTAGCTCGGTTATGATTTCAAGAGCCAGGCGTAGGGAGCCGGGGTTACCAGGAGTAGTGAAAATAGCAGCACCGTGTGGGCCAACACAGGCCTCGGCTCTCGACAGCGAGCCAGCAATACCTATATCTTCAATACTGCGCCTTCTAAACTCCTCACCGTAGCCTGGCAAGCATTTGGAAGCTATGAGTCTCACGGCGTGGGCTGTAAAGTCTTTATAGCCAGGCCCAGTACCCCCAGACACTATAACCACGTCGCACCCAGCTTGCAATACAAGGCGCAATATAACGCTGGCTATTGTTGGGAGGGAGTTTGGCACTATTCTCGACTCGACAAGAATTAATCCCCTCTCTTCCAACGCACCTCTAACATATGGCGTTATCCGGTCTTCCTTCTCCCCTCTAAAGACGCTGTCACTAGTTACAACCAGGCAGTATTTTAGCTTGGTATTTCCCAAACAAGCCTCACCCATCTAATGTTCTATCCACGATAAATGCCCATTAACGGGTGAAGCCTCTTTGACATATCTAGATGGCCTGGACATGGCTCTGATTGGTGTTGTGAAGCCTCTGATGGAAAGCTCTATTCAGCCCGCAGGAATAGATTTGACCCTGAGCGAGGTTGAGAGGCTCTCCGGAGCGGGCTTACTGAATAGATTCTCCAAAAAGCTCCCGCCGGCGGAAAAGATAGATCCAGAGAACAATGTATACCAGCTTCCCCCGGGTGTTTATAGAATAAGGTTTAGCGAGATTGTCAGAATCCCAATTGGATATGTCGGATTCTGCTATCCTAGGAGCAGCCTGCTGAGGATGGGAGTACACCTCGGCTGCGCAGTCTGGGATCCAGGATATGTGGGCAGGGGCCAGGCTCTATTAGCTGTCCTCAATCCTCACGGCTGGTCTGTGGAAAGGTATGCGCGTATAGCCCAGCTAGTCTTGGCTAGGATAGAAGGGCCAGCTAGGTCCTCTTACAGGGGGTCCTATCAGCTGGAGGGGGTTTAAGGGCAGCAGTTGTCAACTGCTATAATTGCTGTGTCTCCTTTTATGTAGAATAACCTGTCGTAAATGCCTTCCAAACCCCACCTCTCGCCTCTAGCTGGTATAGTTGGGTCTCCAGCTATCTTTGCTATTTCCTTGAGGCAGACACCTATTTCTCCGGTCGAAGGCTTTAGAATGATTTGAGTTGTTATGCCGCTGGACAGCATTAGCAGTATGATATCTTTGCCTGAGTCTATCATGTTCGCACCTGTTGAGGGGTGGAAGAGTGATAGAAGCGACCCAAGAGTCTTCCCGGAGACCCGGCCGACAAGCTCTCCCTTCAGCATTGCAAGAGCTCCTATGGCTGGCTTGCAAGCCTCCTCGGATAAGCGTTTTGATAGCTTAAGCCACTCCAGAAGCTCCCTGTCTGAGAGTTCTCTGATAGCAGTGTTGCGGTGTTGAGAGCCCCTGCTATCCGTAGCTACCTTATCAGGCGTTGTCATATCTTCTCTTATCGGCGATGACATTATCATCCTCAGCCACCTCTTATACAAAAAATGGTGTTCCATTTCGAACACTCGATAAGCCCTCCATATTCTTTATATGTTCTTCGGAGAGAATAAGGGGATACGTCTTTATATCTTACAGTAAATGGTTATATGTATATGCGAAATTTTAAATTTTGTATTAAAGGTATTTAAGCTAAGCATCAGGCTTCAAAGGCCTTGGGTCTCCCAATAAGGCCCCCTCCTCTGCTACTAGGAAATTTCTCACCTTGAATCTCTCCTCACTCCAAGCTAGGCCTCTCTCGTGATAGGATAGAGCCTCCCAATAGCCGTCCTCATAGCTCCTAACCACTATGATCTTTGCAAGCCACTTTGCATGCTTCCATCCATAGAGTTGAGGAATATATATTCTCGCAGGGAAGCCAGCCTCCTCGCTCAAAGGCCTACCATTCATGCCAACCACAACCATAGAACCAGGGCTAAGAGCCTCCTTCATTGGCACAATGGTCGTATAACCCCCAACAGACTCAAATACAACCCACCCATCTTCCGCATCAACCCTCGCCATCTTAAGCAAATCGCTTAGCCTAGCCCCCCTCCACTCAACACCCAAAACGCTCCAACCTGTAACACAGTGGAAGTCATCCTGCGCAATCGAGTAAGATAGCTTATTCAGCTCATCGTAAGATAGCACCACGGGAGACTTCACATCACCCAATATCTCGAGGCGCCAGCTAGCCAAATCTACCTTCGGTATACCTTCAGCAGCATAAATTACAAACTTACCTATACTTTTCTGACCCCAAGGCATTGGTCCTTCCTTCGGCTTCCTATCTAGCATAACGTGAGCCAGGTTATCCCCTTCCTCGACCCTATCGCCAAAATCTAACTGCCCTAGGACCTCACTATAAACGCTAGCAGAGCCAAATAAAGCACCAGTTAGATTAACGATATATCCTCCACTCTCAACAACCCTAATTACACCTAGAGGCCTTCCCTCAGAATCCTCCAGCCCGAAGCTATAGAGGTTGAACCTCTGTCCCGAATACTCCCACCCCCTGAAGCCTGAAATCCTCAACGCCACTCCAATAATACTTGACATGTATTCAGAAGCCTCTCTTACAGCATGTACAACCTCCCTAAAGCTAGCTATGTCACTGAAGTCTGAGGAGCACTCAAAAGGGTATGGGAGGCCTAGCTTAGCAGAGAATCTACTCCTACTCACAGAACAGCCAGATACCGAGCCCCTGATCATTTCTCTATCTAACCCTTTATTATAATAGGGGTTCTCGGAATGTCTAAATACCAAAGTTAATATATTTAGCTGTACTCCGTGTAAGTAGTTACTGGGGTCAAGGGCGGGGGATGAGTAGGTCCCTACCCTGGGATCCGACCTCGGGTGTTAAGAAGTATCCGAGGGCTGGCGATGTGGTCCTCTAACAACCCCGCCTCCTAAAGCACTATTGGGCCTTCTCAGGAGGCTCTCCTACCTCCTCAATCCTCTGCTCCAGCCTCCTAGAGACTATGAAATCGTAAGCCACATAAAGAACAAGGATCCCCAGAAGAACACCAGTCAGTATAGCTAGGTTACCCCAATTGATTGCAGTCCTGTACACAGCCACAACCTGCATAGGGTTATTGACACTCTCAAGTATGAGAACCCCACCTCCCCTAGGCTTCATCTGTGAGCCCTCCACAAAGTAGTAGTCGAGGACCTCAACCGTGAGTAGGCCAGGCAGCCTTGGAGGGGAGATCAGTATCGTCGACCCGCCAGCAGGCACCCAAGACTCTCTCTGGCCTATGGGAGACTCTAGCAGAACCCTATATTCAAGCCTATACTCCGCCTTTACATCGACGGGAGCATCCACCCTAAGAACTACTGTGGGAGAGGTTGAAAACCTCTCTCCGTTAACACTCCAACCCACGAAGGAGAGCCGTGTGCCAGAAGATCCAGTCTGTATTATTTGGTCAGCAGTTAGTGTGAGCTCGGAGCCTGCTACGACCCAAGTTTCCGTGGTGTAGTCACCATAGTCTATTCTAACTAGGAACTCCCTCTGGTACACAGGTATCACAACCGTACCCGGAGAGTCTGGGAGAACCTCTACTATTCCACCAGTCAGGATCCTAGCCACGCCACCTACGGCATAAACATCTTTAAGTACAAGTCTCTCCCTCTCACCCACCTGAATATCATCCTCCAGGAACACGAAGCCTGGCTCGCCCCTCACCATCCACTCATACAAATTGCCCAAGCCATAGAACTCCCTAAGAATCTCAACCCTAACATACTCGACATACCTGAGGGTTATCGTTGTGAACTCGGACACAGGGACATCCAAATAAACTATTCCAGAAGACCTCACCGCCGGAAGGCTGGGATCAATCGAGCTCAACACAAATTTAAGATTACCCTTCTCCAGGACCTCAGGCACTTCGAGCGATA
>WANT01000023.1 GCA_015521685.1 Aeropyrum sp. | reverse complement strand
TAGTGAGCAGCTCAGACACGGGCATAAAGTCGACAGCCCAACTTGTAGACGCTGCGAGGATGGTAAGGATGAGGTACGATATACCAGAGCTAGTCGTGTTTGAGGAGAGCATTGCTGTGGATGGAAACGAGGTGATGCTATTCCAGGCCGTTCATCAAGAGTCCATAGTTGTCCCCGAGAATATTGATGCGATAAGGGCGGTGACCCAGTCACAATTAAGCCTGGAAGAGACAGTGAAGATCACGGACTCGAGCTTAGGCTTGAACAAAAGACTCTGGTAGAGTAGGGATATCTCGACGCGATAACATCGCAATCCTGCTAACACAGGGTTTTAGAAGGGGAGCCTTTGCAGCTATGCTTTTGGTTTAGTTAGAAGCTCGGATTAATATAATAGAAAGCCTCGTATAGCCTCGAGCATTCCTAGCCTGAAAGTATATTCCGCTTTAAAATCGTCGGGTATTGCTCTAGAACGCATGTTCTAGTACTGCATATTTCCCACGACTGATAACTCGTAGTATGGTGGCGTCCCGCCGTGGTAGAGTATTCAAAGTTCTTCTCTGAGCTCACGAGGAGGTTCCGAGCGTCTGACGTTAGAGAGTTGCTTAAAATGACTGAGGGTAGGAGGATCATAAGCTTCGCCGGAGGCCTTCCAGACCCGAGAGTCTTCCCCAAGACTGAGATTGGAGAAATTGCTAACATGGTTGCGAGGGAGCTTGGCGAGAAGGCCCTCCAGTATAGCCCCACACCGGGAGTTGGGGAGTTCCGCGGCGTTTTGAAGGGATTCCTCGAGAGGTCTAGGGTTAGGATCGGTGAGGGCGACGAAATAGTTGTCACTAGTGGAAGCCAGGAGGCGTTATTCCTGGCCTCGATGGCCCTAGTCTCTCCTGGGGATGTGGTGCTCATAGAAGAGCCGGGCTATCTAGCTGCTATTAACGTGTTCAAGGCGCTAGGTGCTAGGCTTGTGCCTGTCAGGGTTGACGATGAGGGCCTGGATCCGGAGCATCTAGCTGAGGTCTTAAGAATGCTGGACGGGGAGGGAGTGAAGCCCAAGTTGGTTTATACTAATCCGACTAGTAATAATCCAAGCGGTACGACGATGCCTATCGATCGGAGGAGAGAGGTCCTAGAGCTTGCATCTAGGTATGATTTGTTAGTTTTCGAGGACGACCCCTATAGCTTCTTCACGTTCGACGACTCTGTCAGATTCGAGCATTTGAAGACTATGGATAAGGAGGGGAGGGTGGTCTACTTTGGGACTTTCAGCAAGATCCTTACTCCGGGCCTAAGGCTGGGTTGGGTGGCAGGCCCGAGCGAGATAGTTTCTAGGGTAGAGTTGGTAAAGCAAATAGTTGATCTCCACACTAGCACACTAGATCAATACATCGCTATGGAGGCAATTAGGAGGGGTGTTGTTGAGAGGGTTATTGAGAAGGCTAAGATCCTGTATAGGAAGAAGAGGGATCTTATGCTCTCGGCACTAGACGAGACTATGTCAGACTTTGCTAACTGGACTAGACCAATAGGCGGCTTCTTCATCTTCCTAAGGATATCGGGTGGGATAGACATGAGGAGCCTCTTCCCTAAGGCCGTAGAGAGAGGGGTTGCCTACGTTCCAGGAGACGCATTCTATGTAACCCCTGGCGCTGGCAGAAACACCGCGAGGCTGAGCTACAGCTTCAATAGGGAGGAGGAGATCTTCGAGGGCGTTAGGCTACTGTCAGAGGTTATTAAAGAGGGGTTAGCCTCCTCTGGGAAGGCCTAACTCCTTCAATCCCCTACGTTTGTTGAAGATCTAGTTTTAGGTGCGCTGATAGGTGGGGGATGAGCTAGAGTTTATTCACATGCTGGGCAAGGAGACTAGAAGAAGAATAATAGCTATACTATTAGACGGTAGGTCTTACAGGGATCTCGCTGCACTGCTCGGGGTTACTCCAGCTGCGATAGCTAAATACATCTCTGGAGCTACTCATCCCAGCGACAAAACGATAGCCAGGGCGATAGAATCGGCCAGTAGAACTGAGAGGGAAGAGATAGCCATAGCGATAGCTGAGGACCTATCCGTAGGATTGTCGAGCCTAGTAGAGTGGATAATCGACGAGAGGCTCCCCGGCCAAGTCCTAGCTAAAAGTCTAGAGGAGAACCTAGCCAGGCTAAGGCTAGCAGGCGTTGCTAGGAGGGCTAGGATAGCGGGCGCTAGGACCTAGCTCTCCCACGACCCCCTAAGGCTATATATCTTCCACTCCTCCCCCGCCTCCACAAGCCACCCAGCTATAACCCTCGCCACCATCCTCCGGGCAGTCTCCCTATCCACATTATAGCCAGCCTCCTTAAGCGCCTGCTCAGCAACCTCTCCATCAACCCTGTCTATAAACCTCTCAGTCAGCGCGTTCAAGAGATTCTCGACACTAATACCGGGCTGGGTTACAAGGCCACGTAAAGCCTCAACATCATCGTCTTTAAGCAAAGCCTTGTCAACGAGGTCCTCCCTCCCCAGGTTCCTCGCAGCCTCCAGATAGAGCTTCAAAATCCTATAACTACCGACAATCTTCCGGGTGGAGAATGGCGGCTGCCACTCGCCCATGAAGTCTAACCCCACTAAACAATTTAAACCCGCCAGGAGAGTAATGTATCCCGATAATGGGAAGTGAGCCGCCGTAGCTCAGCGGTAGAGCGCCGGCCTCGTACGCGGCGACAGCTAGACAAATATCCGAGGTCGCGGCTACCGCCCGGGAGAGCCGGTGGTCGCGGGTTCGAATCCCGCCGGCGGCTCCACGGCTATCCCGGTCTTGTTTTTGCGACTTTGACAATGAACCTATAGCCTCAAATCCCACTTATTGTAGAATTATTATTCATATGGATTTCAGGATCTAGGAACTAGTATAGGGTGGCCTATCGTGCCCCTCTACACAAGGACTGGCGATGAGGGCATTACATGGTGCTTTTTTGGAGAGGGGAAACCTGTTAGAGTACCTAAGGATCACCCGGTTCTGGAGTTCTATGGTGCGCTTGATGAAGCCAACAGCTTCATAGGGCTAGCAAGAAGTAGCCTTGCGTCGTATGGTCTCGAGGGAGAAATAGACAAGGCTTTGGAGCGGCTCCAACGCCTGTTATTCAATATAGGGTTCTCTCTCACTCCGCGCGGTCGAAGGGTTAGTGAGGATGATGTTGAGGAGTTGGAAAAACTCTCTGACAGGTTTTATGGAGAGCCTTTAAGAAGGTTTGTGCTTCCATATGGTAGCTTAAAGGTTTCATCCCTCCACGTTGCTAGGTCAGTCTTAAGAAGGGCAGAGCGGAGGCTGGTTACTCTGAAGAGGGAAGGCTACTCGGTGGACCCGCTACTTATAAAGCTATTGAATAGGGCCAGCGATATGCTTTTCGCAGCCGCTATTGCCCTAGCTAGGCAGGAGGGCAGTATATCGGAGGTGTAAAGGATTTTTATGCTCTTGACAGCTCTCTACTAATTGAGCCTTGACGGCTATTTTAGGAATAGTATGGTGTTGGTAAGGGTTTGAATATTGGTAGGATCTTGAAAAGCATGCTTGCTAAGCTCGAATCTAAGGGTATAGCCCTCCATACTAAGGAGGGTGTTCCCATACTACCCAGCATAGTTCAGGGAAAGAGATTATACTCAGAGTATACAATACCAGTAGAGACGCCTATCGACAATTCGCTCATAATAAGCTATCAGAGCCCTTACGCTGGCCCAGAAAGGGTCTGGGATCCAAAGCCGTACTCTAACCTAGCGCCGACTGAGGCGGTTTCAGAAGAGCTACTAGATGCTCTTGAGGGGGAATTAGCAGAATTGGAGGACGCTCTTGTTGACGCAATAGTTCTAGACACTGGCAAGACGTTGCGCGAAGCTCGACTAGAAATGGAACTAACTCTACGGCTTCTCAGGAGGATTCCAGCCACTCGCTCGAACAAGGCCTCAACGGCGAGCCTGGTATCGATGCCCTCATTTACTATGCCTCTATACACAACTGTACACTCCATAGTCGAAGCCTATAGAATGGAGAGTGGGATACTCGTTAAGCCCCCCAGAAAGGCCCCTATTGTCCCCACCCTCCTCGCGCAGGTTCTATCAACCGCTGGATACTCGAGGAATGTTTCACTAGTTCAAGCACCAGGTGCCTTCATTCATGGTGTTGCTAGGGCTTACAACCTACCTGTGGCTGCCTACGCATCGCCTATGAAGTCTAGATTTATTGGAGATCGGGTCTACGCACCTGGTAGATATGCTTTAATTGTAGAAAAGGGCTTAATAAGCGAGGACCTCGCGAAACTCGTGGTATATAGTAGAGTACTCCACGCAGGACAAGCGTGCGGGAGTATTGGATGGATTGTTATACTTGGAGGCTTGCCAGAGAGATCTGAATTGGAGGCGTTATTTTCCGTTGTGGAGAAGGTAAAGGTTGGTGACCCGCTAGATTCAAATACAACGATGGGCCCGTTAGTTTCCTCCCATGCAGCAAACGCCTCTGAGAGTTACACTAGCCATCTCGAGGAGATAGGAGGCTCTGTTATCACCGGGTTTAGGAGATACGGGAATTACGTGTGGCCCACTATAGTACAAGGGTCGATGAAAGACCCTGGAGTCCTTTCGAGGGATCCAAAATTCCCAGTTCTATCAATCATCAAGTCAGGAAACCTCGCGGAAGCTCTCAGCGTAGTCACACTAACCCCATCAACAGGCGTCATACTATTCGGGTTAAACTCCTCGGAGGCTGCTAGGGCTGTTACATCGCTTCAAGGAAGACATATATATGTGGAGCCCGATTTAAAAGGCATAGATCTCGCCCCGGGCAGCTTTACGACGAGAGATTGTATAAACCTAAACCTGTACGATGCTAAGGTTCAGATAGGTGGGAACCCACTGGTAGGGTTGAGGGGACCCTCAGAGGCAGAGCCATATAGGTAGGGGGCTTCTCGGGGGGCAGGCACTCCTCACATGATCGTTAAATCTGCCAATACTTCGGGCGATGGCGTAGTCTTCATCAGCCCCCAGACTCGGAATACATTAATGGATCCTTTGTGAGTTTTAACAGTTTCGACCTTCCCACTTTATAGTTTTAGGCCACGGACAATAATATTGGGGGATGCTTGTGGGTTATGAGGGTTCTGTAGAACAAGAGTTTAAAGACTATAAGGCTATGTTTAGGTATGAGGCCAAGGTTTTCAAAGAGCTTGTAGACGGTGTCTCGAAAATCATAGATGAAGGGCTTTTCCTGATATCTGAATCTGGAGTGAGGCTTAGAGGTATGGATCCTGCGAGGGTCGCTCTAGTAGATATCGAGATACCCTCATCCTCGTTCTTCGACTACTATGTTGCTGAGGATGTGGATAGGGTGGAGATGGGTGTTAACATGGAGGTTTTAAGGGGAATTGTTGCTAGGGCTAAGAAGGGGGACCAGCTCGAAGTTAAGGTTGCTGAGGATAGGATTTTATTCGTTGTGGAGAGCTCTGTACTAAGACGGTATATACTGCCGAATCTCGAGGTCGTTGTAGAGGTCCCTGAGGATATTAACCTAGATTTTGATGTTGAGGCGGTGCTTATTGCCGATGTAGTCAGTAAAACCTTGAAAGACGTTGAGCTAGTTGGCGATATAGTGGAGTTCGAGGCCGGCGAGGATTACCTAATAATAAGGAGCGTTGGAGGGGAGAGGAGGAGGGTGGAAACGAGGCTTACTAGGGAGAGTCCAGCCCTACTAGACCTAAATGCTAAGGAGCCGTCCTCCAGTAGATATGATGTAGGTTATTTGAAGAAGATGCTGAATATCGCTAAGATAGCTGAAAGCGTGGAGGTATCGTTCTCTAGCGAGAAGCCCTTGATGATGGTATTCAAGTCTCCGGATGGGGGTAGGATTACTTACCTCTTAGCTCCCTCCACAGCTTAACCGCCTTTCTAAGCCTTGACACGGTAGCGTTTTTGCCTATGAGGCTTAGAAGGGGCGCAGCTCGAGGTCCATAAGGTCTTCCTATCATGGCTAGGTAGAAGTCTCTGTAAAATCTCCTTCTCTGCTGTCCGCTCATTTCACGTCCAAATTCTATAAGGAGCTCCTTAATGTTGTCCTCGCTCCACTGGGATTCGGGTAAGTCCTCTAACGTATCTGCCAGCCTATCTAGGAGCCCGGGGTTCTCGATCATCTCTATAGCTATAGGCTCCACCTCACTTGTGATTTCAAATCTTAGATGTTGCGGTGCATAACGTTTAGCCCATCTATAAGCTTTTTCTAGGAGCTCGACTGCCCAGCGAGTGCTGGCCTCGTCCTCCTCTAGTAATCCCGCCCTTCTCAGCCTTGAAACTCCCTCACTCAAAATTCTCTCGGGTCCCACTATCTGGGCTACTATGGCCGCGTGAGTGTATGGAATTTGGCTGGGGGGCTTTTCGGGAGGGTTTCGTGGATGGCTTAATTCGTACGTCCTTTTTAGTATTTCAGCTTCTTCGGGATCGGCTTCCTCCAGTCCAAAGTATACTCGCTCCGCCCTATAGTATTGGCTATAGTAGTTGGGTATCTCGGTTAGGTCAACTACAATCCTCCTGGTAGGAGGATGGCTGAAGTACAAGTACCTCAGAATCTGGGGGTGAGCTATCTCCAACCATTCCCTCGGCGTGATACCCGCAAAGCCGCTACTACTCATGTCCTTCTCGCTACCATACTCCCTTATCGAGACCCACTCATACCAGACGCCCTCAGGCGGCTCGAACCCCAGAAGTTTAGCAAGCTCGGCTGCACTATCCCTGCTCCCTCCCGGGGTGGCGTGGTCTTTGCCGTACGGCTCGAAATCCACACCCAGACTCCACCAGACTCCCGCCCACTCGATCCTCCAGTTGAGCTTTGAGTCTTCAAGGCTGGCGACTCCTGAGTATCCGCAGTTTGAACACTTGTACCTAATTCTCCCGCCTTCCATCACCTCCAGAGCCTTAGTGGAGTCGATCCTCCCGCAGTTTGAGCACCTCGGTTCCACGGGAATCCAGTCTTCAGGATAGGGCTTCCTTCCTCTATACTTGTTGATAAGTTTCCTAACCTCCTCCTTCCTCGGTAGGACTAGCTTGCTGAAGAATTCCTTCAGAGGACCGTTATATAGCTCTCGTGTAGTTATTATTTCTATATCTCCGTCCGTGAACTCGTCTATATAGGGGCCGAAATCCGCCCAATAGTGTTCTATCCAGCTATCATGGCATCTCTCGGGATCAGGGACCTTATCCAAAGGCCATCCAATATACCTTGCAGCTTCATCTAGGTCCTTAAACGCAGCTAGCTGCTCATCCTTACCTTTCCATGGATCTACAGTGTAGAGGGTGAGTAGCTGCCTTACTCTCAATCCCCTCTTGCGGAGCTCCCTCCTCAATGCTTCGCCTAATAGAACCTCTCCGCGAAGCCTGCCAATGTGCTGGAGACCGCTAACGCTTAGGCCTCCGTTGAAAACGTACTCCCCTTTTCCCTTCTTTGATAGGCTCTCCTCAAGCTTATCGACTAGAGCGTCAAGCCAGTGCCTCGCCATATCCTGGATCCCAAAGGTTGAAGACGTGGTGTATTGAATAGTAATAGGATTTGCCCTGAAATGCCCTAACTGGGTAACGGTGTTGGGTGGGATAGTTGATAAGGCTCTTGCTGTTATCGAGATGACGAGGCCTCCAAACTCTTTGATGGTGGCACTGGCCGTTGTCATATCCCTGGGTATAGCTTCGGGTTGGAGGTTTGAAGGGCTAACTATAGCCGAACTGACTCTAGTACTGGTAGCATCGTACTCGGCATCAGCTGTGGCTATGATAGTGAATGATATTATAGATCTTGAGAGCGACAGGATTAACTCACCACACAGGCCCCTCCCATCAGGCCGCCTCTCTCTTAGGGAGGCGAGGGCCGCGGCAACTATATTAGCTATCGCTGGCCTCGCGGCGTCCACCCTAGTTGACATGATCACGACCGCATTCTATATCGGAGTGGTGGCATTTGCTACTGCCTACAACGCCCGCCTTAAGAAGCTCGGCATAATTGGTAACATAGTTGTCGCTGCTCTGGTGGCAACACCCTTCGTATACGGCTGGGCGGTATATGGGAGAGGGTTAAACGTCTCCCTAGTGTTCGCAGCTATGGTATTCACAGCTGTGTTAGGAAGGGAGGTAGTTAAGGGTATTCCGGATGTTGAGGGGGATAGGGCTGCAGGAGTGAAAACAGTGGCGGTTTTATTCGGAGAAAGGGCTGCCGCCGTTGTGGCCTCGCTACTCTATATCACTTCTATTGTTTTGAGCGCCGTTCCCCTAGCTCTACGGCAAGTGAACCTCTACACATATGTCCCCCTTGTCACTATACTTGTTATCGCGATGCTGGTGGAGATAGCCCTCCTATGGAGGAATCCTACGAGGGAGTTTGTCCTGTCCCATAAGCGGAGGGTTCTCGGCTACATGTTATTAGGGCTTGTTGCGATAGCCCTCTCTACTTCAGAGCTAAGCTTTATAAATCTATTTTCGACCTAGAACTTTGGACTATAACTCTCAGGCCTTAGCAAAAATGATGACGTTAGGTGTAGATGATTGGAAGTGTGGGTAGAACTGAAGCCGTACTATGGTGTGGAGATAGCGGCCAAAGCTCTGAAGCACTTAAGCTATGCTGACAAGATAGATGTGCCGGACCAGCCAGTGGGAATTGCCTTCTCCTCCCCAGTCATCTCGGCATATCTCGCCGCCCATCTAGGAGGTGATAGAATAGTTTCTCACGTGAGGACAGTGGACCACACTCCAAATAGCTTGAAAGCAGTTCTGAAAACACTGTCATCAATAGGGATATCGGATATTGTATTGTTAACCGGCGACCCTGTTGGCCCAAAGATAGGTTTAAGGCCTGAGGAAGCTATAAGAGTGGCCAGAAAATATAAGGAGAGGTTTGGTCTCCAAGCTGGTTTTATAGTGAGCTTGAGGAAAGATTACGATGTTATATCTAAGAGGCTGGCTTTAAATCCTGACTTCATACTAGTCCTGAACGCTACTAAAGGCTATCTTTGGAAACTCGATAAGATTAGGCGAGTTTTTGGGGGGAGAATTTATGTATACCTAGTCGTAGCTGGTGAATCCTCTGAGAGAGTCGGGGGCAAGATCAAAAGCGTTATGATGACGGAAAGCGATCTCATAGATCTAGCCCAAGAAATCGCTGCCAGGGGGTTGGCGGATGGTTTCCTTGTCTCATCGCCTGCAGATGACGATCTCATAGAGCGAGTCTCTAGGGCGGTGAAAAGGCTTGGAAAGAGTTAATATCAAGTCTCAGAAGAACGAGATAAGGATGTTAATATGGAAGAAGATGGAGGAGCTAGGCATATCCCTCCCTCCAGGAGCTTACGGGAGAATCCCCAACTTTAAGGGGGCTAAGCAGGCTGCCCTAAGAGTCGGTGTACTAAGAGATTGGAGAACGGCGAGGGTTGTGAAGGTAAATCCCGACTCGCCTCAAAGATGGGTTAGGGAGCTTGCACTAAGGGAGGGAAAGAAGCTCGTCATGCCTACACCTAGGCTCAGGAGGGGTTTTCTACTTATCGACCCAAGGTTGATCCCTAGCAGTAGGATCAGCTTTTCAGCGACAATTAAAGGAGCATTTCGTTACGGCAAGCTGCTGATGACTATTGACGAGTTGAAGGCTAACCTTTCGAGTATTGATCTAATTGTTGAGGGTAGTGTAGCAGTTAACGATAGGGGGGAGAGATTAGGGAAGGGCGAAGGGTATGGCGATCTCGAGTTCGCCATACTTCTGGAGCTCGGTATTATTGAGCGTGAAGTTCCTATTATCACGACAGTGCACGACATCCAGCTACTGAGAGAAAGATTGCCGCAGGATCCGCACGATGTGGCAGTTGACTATATATTGACTCCCACAAGGGTAGTTAAGGCAAATGACCGCCCTAAACGCCCTAACGGTTTGATTCCTAGCCAACTCTCCAAAGAGAAAGTAAAGGAAATACCTCTCATCTCAGAGATGCTTAGGACGAAGAAATAGTTGTATCCCGCTAGCGAGGTAGAGCCTTGAGATTCCAGTCATATAGTCGTCAAGAGAGACCTGGTGTGGTGTAGATTATGCTTTCATCAAAGCTGCGGAAATATCGAGAAGCCGCGGAAACTTCTGTATCTCTAGCTCTTGGAAATATCTTCGACTTTCTAAGCATGAGTGTAATTACGATTGGACAGGAGATTCTAGTTACATATAGGGGTTTGCTTCTAGTATATCCCCAAATCTCTGCTTTATCGGGAGGCTTGTTATTATCCTCGACTGGCAGGCTAATTAGCCACTATCTAATTGGCAGTCTGGATCGCAGTAAGATCGTTAGGGAAGCGGCCTCGGTTCTGGGTCCTGGTGTTGTGCTTGTACTGGTTTTCTCTATTCTGGCTGGAGCGGTTGGAGGGTTCGAGATAATTTCGTTGGCTGCAGCCTCCTCTGCGGTTTTCGTGCTCTCAGCAGTGGTCTCACTGGCTGTAGCAGGGATTTTGATCTACATTACAGTTAGGCTGAGGCTCTCGCCGGATTACACTGTGCCCGCTGTACTCACCAGCTTTGTGGATCTCGTGGTAATAATACTTGCTATAGCTGTGTATCCCATTCTATTGGATGTACTAAACCCTCTCTCGTGGATAGTTATAGTCAGCGTCTCACTATCTATCTCATTTATGCTGATAGCCCTCAACTTCAGGCTATCCTTAGACACTATATACAGTAACATTGCTCTCCAGATATTCGAAACTGGGGCTGGACTCCTTCTAGCTACGGCCGCACCATTATTGGTTGCATCGGGCTTTCTTGCAGTGATACCTCCTGTAAATAAGCTTGCTGGCTCTGTTGCGTCTGGAACTGCCTCGTGGGCTACCACCCAATTCGCTCTCTTTGGTCTCGGTAAGAGATCTATTAACCCTGTTGGGATGTCAGCGAGGATGGCGGCTGCCTCGATTCCGCCATCTATTGTGGTGGGTGTCGCTGGCTATGCTTTGGCTGTAGTTGGAGGGGCTTCATATAATCTTT
>WANT01000022.1 GCA_015521685.1 Aeropyrum sp. | reverse complement strand
CTCCACCACATCCCTCGCCAGCACTCCAGTAACCCCACGCTTGTACAGCCAGAGTAGCCTGGGGCTCCAAGGCCAGCCCTCTAGGACTGCCATCCCCGGCGACTTCCCAGCGTGGAGCTCTCTACCCTCAGTATACTCTAGGGCCAGGCTCCAAGCCTCCTCAGCTATATCTCTAGACTCGCTGTCGCTCGACACCCACACCCTCAAGACTGTTGCTGCATTACCCCTAGTCTTCCAAGGTATGCCCGGGTTAAGCCTGACCAGGAGGGGGTAGTCAGCTAGCTCTACCCCCCTCTCGGCTAGCTTCATGAGGAGGAGGCCTGTAAAATGTGTGGTGCAGCCCCCGTGGCCCGAGTCGACGTCGTCGAAGGCTATGCTTAGCAGGCCGCGGCCCCGGGGGGGAGGTATGTGGGTGTTCATCCCTTATTCTTGATCTTCCTTGTGACTATAACCATTGTAAGGGTCATCTTGACCCCGTCTATCTTCCTGATCTTGCCAGTTATGGTCTCCCTAAGCTGGTCCATGCTGGGCGCCTCTACCAGGGTTATTATGTCGTATATGCCGTAGACCATGAATACCTCTTTAACCTCGGGCATGTCTAGCAGGGTCTGGAAAACCTCGTCCTCCTTGCCTACATCGACATTGATGGCGACAAGCGCCTCTGGCACTACAGCGCACCGGAGTAGTATATGCGTGGTCCCCTGGCTTTAAAGTCTTACATCGCCGAATGGAATCCTGGACACTACTACGTTTTAAGCGTGAGAGAGCCATAAACCGGGGGGAGAGAGGATTGGGCGGAGAGTCGTGCTGCCTCGATAAGGAGAGGCTGAGGCACGAGGAGGACAACATAGGGAGGGCCCTGGGCTTGAGCGACGACGATGTGAAAAAGGTCAAGGAGTATGTTGACGGTCTGTCGGGCGAGAAGAGGAGGGTCAGTGAGCTGCTGGAGGCTATATGGTCGGACGACTGCGGGAGGCTCACCCTAGAGCAGAGGATATACGCCACCTTCCTCCTGGGGGTAAACCTCTACGGGAGCCTAGTTAGGGAGTATATTCTGAGGGTGGTGGGTGCCTCAGGTGGCGCCTCCAAGGCCCCCTAGGGGGTTCAGGGACTTCCCTCCAGAGGTTATGATACTCAGAAGGAGGCTTGTATCAAGGCTCGAGGAGGTCTTCGAGAGGTACGGCTTCGACCCTATCGACACGCCGGCGCTAGAGTACTGGGAGACGCTGGCGGGTAAGTATGGCGAGGAGGCTGAGTCGAGGCTGATATGGAGGTTCCAGGACCCGTGGAGCGGTAGGTGGTACGCCCTTAGATACGACCTGACGGTCCCCCTGGCTAGGTTCGTCGCATCCAACCCCGGGCTGCAGATGCCCTTCAAGAGGTACCACATAGGGAAGGTTTGGAGGCACGAAGAGCCGCAGAAGGGGAGGTACAGGGAGTTCCTGCAGTGCGACGCGGATATAGTAGGCTCTCCGCACCCCGAGGCTGACGGAGAGGTTGTCAGCCTCACCATAGACGCTCTGGAGTCCCTGGGATTTAGTGGGTTCAGGGTAAGGGTTAACGATAGGAGGCTCCTGGCTGGCGTCTTCGAGGAGGAGCTAGGCCTCTCCAACCCCACCCCGGTCTACAGGGCGGTGGACAAGCTAGACAAGATAGGGGAGGAGGGTGTCTATAAGGAGCTCTCCAGGCTTGGCCTGGGGGAGGCCACTGTAGGCAGGGTTATGGAGCTCATAGGGCTTAGGGGCAGGCCTGGCGAGGTCCTGCCAGAGATCGCTAGGAGGTATGGAGGGAATAGGAGGGTGGCGGAGGCGGTGTCCCACCTCGAGGAGGCTCTCTCTCTTGTTGAGGACGAGAGGGTAGTGGTGGACATGAGCCTGGTCAGGGGGCTAGACTACTATACGGGGCCCATACTTGAGGCGGTTCTCGACGAGCCTAGGATAGGGAGTGTAGCTGGCGGGGGGAGGTACGACGGGCTAATAGGCCTCTTCTCAGGCAGGGAGATACCTGCCACTGGAGTGAGCATAGGCCTGGAGAGGATTATAGACGCGGGCCTTGAGCTCGGCGTGTATAGCCTGGACAGGAAGACTGTAACACGCGCGGCTGTAGTAGTCCTGGACAGGGAGGCTTATAGTTATGCCTGGAGGGTGGCTAGCGAGCTTAGGAGGGGAGGGGTTAATACTAGGATAGACCTATCTAGGGCCAGCGGCCAGGTGCAGAGGAGGAAGGCACTAAAGATGGGTATAGAAATCTTGGTGTTCGTGGGGCCTAGGGAGGCTTCTAGGGGTACTGCCACGGTCTATAACGTTAGGAGTGGGGAGAGGGTTGAAGCTGGCCTGGAGGACGTTGTGAAGGTGGTCCTAGAGGCGATAGGATAGGCGGTGTTTTTGTATCGTATGTTAATATATGAGGATAGGTGAGAATAAGGACTCTATTTATAAGGTGTAAACTTTTACCCGAGGGCATAACACTTATATATCAGGTGCCATTTTCTTGGAGCGTAGACTCGTCCTCTGGCTAGACGAGGTAGACAAGAGCCTCCTCCCCCTCGTCGGCGGCAAGGCCGCTGGCCTCGGGGAGATGATTAGGGCCGGGATACCCGTGCCTCCAGGCTTCGTGGTGACGAGCGAGGCCTACAGGAGGTTTGTTTTCGAGACTGGGATAGCGGGCTACATTAAACACGTTCTCGAGGATATGGTGGTGAGCGGGAGGCCAGAGGAGTATGAGAAGGCTAGTGAGCTCATCAGGAGCAAGTTCGTCAGGACGCCCATGCCCCCGGCTATCAGGAGGGCCATAGTCGAAGCGTACAGGGCTCTCGGCTCTAAGATAGGGTTGGAGGAGCCTAGGGTGGCGGTTAGGAGTAGTGCTACCGTCGAGGACCTCCCTGAGGCCAGCTTCGCGGGGCAGCAGGAGACGTACCTCAACGTTAAGGGGGAGGAGGATGTCGTTGAGAAGGTTAAGAAGGCTTGGGCAAGCCTCTGGACGGCTAGGGCTCTCAGCTACAGGGATAGCCTCAACATAGACCACCAGAGCGCCTTGATGGCTGTGGTAGTCCAGAAGATGGTCAATAGTAGGAGTAGCGGGGTAATGTTCACTATACACCCTGTGACGGGGGAGGAGGACAAGATAGTTATAGAATCTATATGGGGTCTAGGAGAGTATATCGTGGGGGGTAAGGTAACCCCAGATAGGTTCGTGGTCGACAAGAAGACCCTAGAGATAGTGGAGACTAGGATATCCAGGAAGGAACGCGGCCTATTCTACGACCCACACAGGGGGGAGAACGTAGAGGTCAAGATACCGGCCACCCCCGAGGAGCTCGAGGACCTCAGGAGGAGGCACCCCACCATAGCTGAGATTATAGAGAGGCACGGTATAGAGCCCGAGTCCCCGTCCCTCAGCGAGAAAGAGGTCAAAGAGCTAGCGAGGATGGCCATCAGGGTGGAGAGCCACTTCGCCCGCCCCATGGACATAGAGTGGGCTATAGACTTCGAGATAGCGCCACCGGAGAACATACTCATGCTGCAGGCCCGCCCCGAGACCGTGTGGTCTAGGAAGAGGGAGGAGGCGGCACCTAAGGAGGAGGCTAGGGCTGCTGAGGGCGAGGTGCTGGTCAGGGGTGTTCCAGCGAGCCCTGGCGTGGCGTCGGGTAGAGTGAAGGTGGCTCTGAGCGTGGAGGAGGCTGCCGCCAAGATGGAGAAGGGCGACGTGCTTGTGACGAAGATGACGGACCCCGACTGGGTGCCTTACATGAAGATGGCTAGCGCCATTGTTACCGATGAGGGCGGTATGACAGCCCACGCCGCGATAGTCGCGAGGGAGCTTGGCATACCAGCTGTGGTGGGCACGGGGAGCGCGACTCAGGTCCTGGAGGACGGCGCTGTGGTCACGGTGGACGGCAGCAGGGGGGTTGTTTATGCAGGTAGGATTGCTGAGGCCGAGGAAGCCAGGGTGGAGGAGGCAAAGCCGGCGGCCCTGCCCGCGGAGATAATCTCGGAGGTCTACCCGGTCACCGCCACCAAGATATACATGAATCTAGGCCACCCGGAGGAGATAGACAGGTACAAGCACCTACCCTTCGAGGGCATAGGGTTGATGAGGATAGAGTTCATAATATCGAGCTGGATAGGCTACCACCCCATGTACCTCATAGAGCAGGGCCGCGGAGTCTTCTTCATTGACAAGCTAGCTGAGGGCGTGGCCAAGGTAGCCAGCGCCATATACCCTAGGCCGGTGGTGGTGAGGTTCAGCGACTTCAAGACCAACGAGTACAGGAGGCTGAAGGGAGGGGAGAAGTACGAGACGCTTGACGAGAGGAACCCGATGATAGGTTGGAGGGGGGTATCCAGGTACATACACCCCAACTACGAGCCCGCCTTCAGGCTCGAGGTGAGGGCCATAAAGAAGGTCAGAGAGGAGTGGGGGCTCAAGAACGTCTGGGTCATGTTCCCATTCGTAAGGACCACCTGGGAGCTGGAGAAGGCGCTGAAGATAATGGAGGAGGAGGGGCTGGAGCGCGGCCGGGACTTCAAGGTGTGGATAATGGTTGAGGTGCCAAGCACAGTCCTGCTGGCGGACGAGTTCGCCAGGATGGTAGACGGCTTCAGCATAGGGAGCAACGATCTAACACAGCTAGTGCTGGGCGTGGATAGGGACAGCGGGTTCCTGGCAAAGATGGGCTACTTCGACGAGAGGGACCCGGCGGTGCTGAGGGCGATAGAGGTCCTCATTGAGAAGGCCCACAGCCAGGGTGCCACGGTGAGCATATGCGGCCAGGGCCCCAGCGTGTACCCAGAGCTTGTTGAGTTCCTGGTGAGGAGGGGGATAGACTCGATAAGCGTGAACCCAGACGCAGTAGTCAGGGTGAGGAGGCAGGTCTCGAGCATGGAGAGGAGGATCATGCTGGAAAGGCTAGAAGAGCTTGGGAGGAGGCTGAAACCTTAGAAGACTGCTATTCAACCCACTATTATTATTTTATCTGGACTTGTATCGAGGTTACTCCACTATAGACAGCCAACCTGTCTCCATGCTGGTGCCACGATTTTAGCTAGATGGCTGTGTAGTGCGCCTGTGCTTATAGGTGTTGTCACGGCCTCACAGGGTATAGCCTCTCCTCAGAGACCCTGACTCTCCCTATGGTGGAGAGGCTCTCCAGGACCTCCCTAACCTCGCCCGGCCCGCCGTTTACCACGACGACCTCGAAACCCCTGTGGTAAGCTGAGTAGCCTAGGTATAGGTAGGCAGCCTTAGTCATCCTACCCCTCCTGCTGTAGACTATCACGAGAGGCTCTCTACCACCAGCCACTAGGAGCCCCGCGGCCACCGCCCTCCTGGACGACCATATGTTTATCGTAGTAGCCTCCGGGAGCACCGAGACGGCGACTCGCCTGCCAGATATCTCGCCCAGGTCTAGGACCGTGACGTCTAGCCCCCCAACATCGAGCCTCTCGACGCCAGTGACCTCGAACTCCCGGCCCAAGGCCTCCACAACCAGGGCCGCCTCGTCTAGGCTAGACCTGCCCACACCTAATCCACCCTCCTTTCAGACACTATAGGACTCCTGTCCGGAGTTGGGTGGGCCTCAACAATGAAGGCCTCGCCACCATACCTCCGTGCAATATAGGACAGGAGGGCCTCATCAGGGGGTAGCAGTATAGTGCTTCCGCGGCGCTCACCCAGGCCTTCGGGAGCGTTAGACCCTCGAACCTCTCCCCATACAAGGGTGCCCGAGGCCGTGGGCTCCTCATACCAGTAGGCGTCTAGGTGGGCTGAGGTCCTCATCCTGTTGCCAGTCTGGATAGAGTCCTTGAAGCTCGCGGGGCAGAAGTGGACAGGCACCCGGGAGTTCTCGGCAGCCCACTCCAGCACCCTGAGCGCCGCCTCTAGGCTACCCCTAACGGTGAAGGGCCTCAGCCTGCTCTCGGTGTAGCCCCTAGCTAGTAGGGCTCGGGCGTTGGGCTCCACGATCTCCATCTCGTTGAGGTTGACGAAGTCCCCTCCGAACCTCTCGACAGCCCTTACCGCCTCAATAGCCAGCGCCTCCATACCGGGGGCTATCGGCATCTCAACCCCCACACTCATCCCGGTATGCCTCCTGACCAGGCCTACCCTGCTAAGGAGGCTGGGCTCGGTGGGGTGGATCCTGACCTCGTCCAGCCCCGCCCTCCAAAGGGCTATCGCCGCCTCGGCGGTTAGCCTCCGCCCGCTGGTGTAGAGGTGGAGGTGGAAGCCGGGGCCAAAGTACTCCTTGAACGCATTTACGAGCTCGACGGTCCTGTGGAAGGCTACTAGCGGGTCTCCACCAGTAAGGCTAGCCCCCCTAGCACCGATCCTTGCGACCTCTGCAAGAGCCTCATCAACGCTGGAGACCCTAACCTCGTTGACGTAAAACACGTCTCTTCCAAGCTTCTCCCTGCTTACTGGGCAGTAGAAGCAAGAGTCGTCGCAGAGGCCCGTTACGAAGACCACTGCCTTCCTTCCTGGGAAGCATAGATCGCAGCCCCTAGCCATGTATATCTCGCTGGCAGAAGCTATCAGAGCCTTCTCGGGGCTACCTGCGATGCGGCGCCCACCCAGCAGCCTCAAACCCGAGCTGGATGCCATACCCGACTACCCGCCCGCATTAAGTCTTAAATCATCGCAATGCCAAGCCTGGCAGTGCTCGCCTTACGTATGAATGGGTTGCGTCGAGCCGATTATATTCGAGAGGGGGCGGGCGCGGTGTAGAATAGATTTAAGAGGCCGCGGGGTCTAGTTTAGGCGGGAGCGTCTGGGATGAATGCAAAGCTTATCATAGGCCTCTTCCTCGGCGTCGTCATGGTGGCCTCTACATTCATAGTAGTCTTCACAGGTCTGGGGGTGGCCCAGCCTAGGCAGGCTCCCCAGGAGGAGTCCTTCGAGGAGGCGCCACTAGAGGGCTACTTCCCTACGGTTACCTTCAAGATACCGCTGTCGGAGGGTGACTCCCTGACCCTTAGGGCGGTCTCCCAGGGCCCTGAGGGGACTAGGACGGCAGTCAACAGGGTTACAGTCGACTCTGTAGGCTGGCCGGAGAGCGGGATAACTCTAGAGGTCCTGGAGGCCGGGGATCCTGTGGCGACTTCGACCCCGCAGAGCGGTGCTCTGGCAACAACCATGCTGGCCCTGCCCCTGGATATGCTGGACTCGGAGAGCATAACGATACCTGTATACATTCCTCCGGCTAGGGGCGGGCTGTGCATGACCCTAGACCAGACTGGGGTTGGTGAGGGCGAGTTCGGGGAGGTTGTTAGCTATGAAGGGGCGGCCCAGGTTGGGGACTATGCCGTGACGGTCGAGCTAGAGTACTACACCTCAACAGGACTGGTTTCCAGGGTTTTCATAGGGATAGTGGGCCCCGAATTCAGCTACAGCTACACGCACGAGCTGGTGGAGTACGAGGTCTCGGGCGAGGCTACCGAGGTCTCCGTAGAGTGGGCTTGCAGCGGAGACGGCTTCAGCAGCAACCTGACCTACGTTAGGGAGGGCCTCGCGCTACTGCAGGACGGGAAGCTGGTCTACATAACGCCAGAGGAGTTCAGGGAGGTCCTGGCCGGCGATGCCGTGTTCGCTGTGTACAGCAAGGCGTGCCCCTTCTGCCACCAAGACTGGAGCCACCTGCTGAAGACTTCAGAGGAGGTGGACGTCCCAATAGTCATGGTGATTCTGGGGCCTATGATTGGTGAGAGGGAATCGACGGCGGCGAGGCTGGAGATGAACAAGGCCAGCGTTGAGGGGACCCCCACTCTGGTGTTCTACGTAGACGGGAGGATCGTGGACAAGCTTGTGGGGTTCACCCCGTGGGACTACAAGGTTGAGAAGATAAGGGAGGTGTACGGCGGCTAGTCCAGACTATTAGGGGCGGGAATCCTAAGCCCGCTACTCTCCCATAACGGTCTTTATCGCCTCTATCGACGCTATGAGGACCGTTGATATCAGGTCTATCTCCCTCTCGGCATGCCTCTCGACACTCCTCATATCGGTCTCTATAGGCCTAGGGTGGGGTGAGAGGCTCTTCTCAGCCACCACGATTGAAAGGGCGTTCATCTTAACGTAGGGGTACTGGAGGGCGTAGAGGGGGGCGGTAACGCTGTCAACAGTCCACACGTCCCTCATGCCTACATACTCCTCTGCAGCCTCATAGCTCCACTGAGACCTGATGCTGGGCAGGGTCACAGTTATCCCGGAGACCATCCTACCCCTGAGGCCCCCTAGCTCTGCGTAGGTCACTATAGCCCGTAGGAGCTCGGCTGAGGCTAGTAGCGGCGTTCCCTCGGGGGCTATCCGGCTTGACACGCCGTCTAGGGGTATCGCGGCCTTGGCAGCGACCACCCTATCCTCCCCCTCACCCCTCTTCCCGAGCCTAGCCCCCCGTGTTATGGCTATGAAGTTCTTAATCCCCATTAGGTAGAGCTCTATAGCAGCCTCAGCAACAGCCTGAGGGTAGGGCGGGATCAGGCCTAGCAGTACGTTTGCATCGCCCACCCTCACCACAGTGAACCTGAAGCCCGGGAGCCCCGAGTACTCCCCGCCGTGGATGGCTGAGGCGCCCCTAACAGTCCTTAGGTAGACCTGCTGGTGGTCCAGCAGGATGGCGCTTGTGGCTGGCGAGACCCCCATAACACCAGTTGAAACCCCTACGCCTCCAGGCACCCTCAGCACACCTCTAAGGTTGGGGCGAGCCCCTCCGTTAAACCCTTAAATTCTCTCGAATATACCGGGGGGGTATAAAGGAGGGGGTGAGAGCATTATTGGCCCAGATACAGTCCCCGAGGGGGGATGCGGCGGGAGAGGGCCTCAGGGTCTACGGCCTCCACATATACGGGAATTTCTATGATTGCTCCAGCGAGGACCTCCTCCGCGACCAGAGGGCGCTGGAGGACCTGGTCCTCAGGGCGGCTCGCGAGGGTAACATGACGGTCCTCGACATCAAGTCCTGGAAGATCGGGGATGGGGTTAGCGTGGTGGCTATAATCCTGGAGAGCCATATTGCTCTCCACACCTGGCCAGAGTATAGGTTCGCCACTGTGGACGTGTATAGCTGCGGGAGCCACACTAACCCGGAGAGGGCGTTCGAGGTAATAGCGGAGGGCCTGAAGCCCGCAAGGATCTCGCGGGGACTCGCTGAGAGGCACCTGGAATAGTTGAGGCCCCCCGCGAGGGGGGCTCCAAGGGTGTGGAGAGGGCTGTGAGGCCCTCTACCAACTAGCATATTTTTACGGCTCCCAGGTCCTGCGGGACTAGAACCCTCGAGCCCCTAGCCCTCTCCACGGCCTCCGCCTCGCTCAAGGGGGTTAAGTGGTAGAGGGCTCCCAGCTCCGATAGCGAGGCGATCTCGAGGGCCTGGGCTACTGTGGAGTGGCCTGAGGCGTGGGCCTCCCCCTCCATGCCTGAAGGGAGGGTGGCCTCGTGAATCGTTAGGGCGGCTCTGGAGGCGGCTTCGGATATCTGGGGGGCTGGCCTGGTATCGCCGCTCACGACTATCGAGCCTGAGGTTCTGTGAGATACCTCGAACCCTAGGGCTTCCACTGTGTGCTCCGCGGCTAGCGCTCTAATCTTCAATCCACCCTCCAAGCTGAGGACCTCGCCTGGAGCTATGGTCCTCACCTCGGGCATTGTGGAGGAGGGCTTGGCTGAGGACCTCGCGCCTAAAGCCAGAGCTTCCTCAACGATGCGCAAAGAACCCCTAGGCGCCACCACGATGGGAGGCTGGCGGCCGCGGAACTGGGTGATGAAGGATAGGAGGCCGAGGCCACATATGTGGTCGTAGTGGGCGTGCGTCACCGCAACCGCGTCGAGGTCCTCGAGCCTCCTGCCAGTACGTAGCAGGTTGTTTAGGGAGCTGCACCCCGCGTCTACGAGGAGGATGGCGTATCCAGTATCTACTAGTATGGAGGACTGTGCCCTCGCCGGGTGGAGCGCCGAGCCGGTGCCCAGCATGTAGACCTCGGTGCACGTCAACCCTACCATCCCGCCGCCATCATAACTAGAGGCGGCCCTCCAAAACATAACTCTCAAAACCCAATATTATGGTAGTGTAGTGTTTGGTGGTGGACTATGGCCGGGAGCCTCACGCCCAGCTCGATCGAGTCCGGGTTCGAGTACTCCGTTGACATATTGAAGAAGCTCATATCCATACCCACGGTCTCGCCCGCTGGAGAGCACTACGAGGAGGCAGCCAGCCTCCTGGCTAGAGAGCTCGAGTCCCTCGGCTTCGAGGTCGACATCGCCAGGGTGCCCAAGGACTACCAGGAGAGCCGCTGCCGGCACGCGTCAGAGAACCCCCGATTCGTAGTCTACGCCTGGAGGGGCGAGGGGCCTTCGCTACACTTCAACGGCCACTATGACGTGGTGCCCGGAGGCCCCGGCTGGAGCGTGACCGAGCCCTTCAAGCCGGTTATAAGGGATGGGAGGCTCTACGGCAGGGGAGCTATAGACATGAAGGGTGGGATAGCCGCCGCCATGGGGGCATTCAAGGCTCTGAGCGAGGCTGGGGCCTGGCCTGAAGGCCTCAGGGTTGAGGCTGCCTTCGTGCCAGACGAGGAGATAGGGGGTGAGTGTGGCACTGGGTACCTAGTTGATGGCATGGGGGTTAAGCCCGACTACGTAGTCCTGCCTGAGCCTAGCGGGCTCGACGCTCCATGGCACGGCCACAGGGGGATCCTTTGGCTCAGAGTTAGGGTTAGGGGTAGGACAGCGCACGCCAGCACCCCGTGGAACGGTAGGAACGCCTTCATGCTTGCAGCAGCGCTGGCGCTAGACTTGCAGCAGGCCGTGGCACCGCTCTACGCTTCTAGGAGGAGCAAGTACAGGATAGTCCCCGAGGATGCGGCCATGCCAACCGTGTCGCTGGGAGGCGAGGCCGGAGTCCCTGGGGGTGGTAAGGCTAACCAGGTGCCCGGCGAGTTCGAGTTCACCATAGACAGGAGGCTGATACCTGAGGAGAGGGTCTCTGAGGTTAGGAGGGAGTTCGAGGGCCTCCTGAGGTGGCTGTCTGTGAAGCGTGGGATAGAGTATGGGGTGGAGGAGATAATATCGGCTGAGCCAGCGATAAACGAGCCGGGAGAGCTCTACGAGGCCCTCAAGAGGGCTGCAGCGCTTGAGGGTAGGGAGGTGGGCGAGCCCGTAGTATGCCCAGGAGGCCTAGACATGTGGTACTACACCGTTCGGGGCTCCAAGGCCCTAGCCTACGGCCCTAGGGGGGAGCTAGCCCACGCCCCGGACGAGCACATAGAGCTGGATGAGCTGAGGTTCCTCGTAGGAGTTTTCGCCAGGCTACCCCTCACCCTATCGGAGGCGCTCCGAGGACGGTCTTGAATACAGCTACCAGGAGTATAGCCGCTACGCTCAGCGCCAGACCCCTGACAGTGTAGAGTAGCCTGCTCTCCCCACTCACAACACCAAGATAGTAGCCCAGGCCAGCCGACAGGGCTAGGGCTATGGCTATCGAGGCCCAGAACGCCCACCCCACGCTTACCAATCCGTACATCGCTGCTATGTAGGGGGTCACGGTGAGGAATGGGAAGGCTAGTATACCCACGCCGCTCCAGAGCGCTATGTAGAGGGGGATGAAGTTGGCGGCCCTCCAGTAGATAGAGCCTCTGAGGCTCCTAGCAACCTTCCTCTCGAGCCTAGCAACCTCCTTAAGCCTCTCAGCCCTCTCGCTCAAATACACCCCCACAACCCCGCTGAGGATACCCATCGAGAGGGCACCGCCCATGATGCTGAGGACCATGAAGAGAGGGTCCACCTCCCCCCGGAACCCCCCCACGTTTACGCCTATCGCAGCCAGGAGGCCGTCGAACCCGTTAGTCACGAACATCCTCCTAGCAACCCCGGGAGTGTCTGGGTGAATGCTGACAAGCCGCTTGAATTCCTCGATAAACCCCCTAATCCTGGATGGAAGTTGAGACACCTCTCAGCAACCACCTTCAACAAGAGTTGTGGTGTGAGAGCCTATAGTGATGTTAGTGATAGCATTGAGGCTTCACGGGCTTTAAGGGGGCAGTAGGGTGCCTGTCAAGAAATGTTATTGAATCGCTTAATCGTAGTTAGGATGTAGGAGGTTTGGGGATCTTACAAAAACCTAGTCTTGGGACGGCGCTCATCCTACTGCCTAGGCCTGCCTCTCCTAGGCTTTTCGAGGCGGCTCCTGTATATGGTCCTCCTGTCCTCTGTTATGGAGACTTCTAGACCGGTGGACGCTGGAACTATGACTATCCTCTCGTCCACCAGCTTGAGCCTGCACGCAGGGCACACGTAGAACCTGGTGGCTGTGTGCCTCCCGCTTTCCTTTACAGTCTCGCCAGCATAGTACATGGGTATCTTGCATCTCGGGCATACGACGCTCCCGTTGATCCTCAGGTCTTCGAAACCGTTGAACGCCTTAGCCATATCTCACCACCGCACTACACGTAGGCTGCCGGCCTTACTGCATGCGGAACCCCGCATGAGTCCACGGGGGGGCTTTCCCGCTCTGGCGCCTCTAGCCCACAACTATTCATTTGTTGGGGGCGACCTAAGAGGCTTTCCCCCGTGGGCCCTAGGGGGTGTGTGCTCAGGGGAGTGTCGTTCCTCATCCCCATTGGGGCTGGTCGGCGTCGCTCCACCGTCCTCATTGCTTCTCAGCGCCGAAGCTTGTGCTGCCTCAGGTTTGTGGTGGGCCCGGGGGGATTTGAACCCCCGACCACCCGGTGTCTCACGCTGGAGGGACGAACCCGAGCCCGGCGGTATGAGCCGGGCGCTCTACCTGGCTGAGCTACGGGCCCACGTCCACAGGGATACTTTGTGGAACCGGGGTTTAAGACTGTAACGCCGGGCCCCCTCGAGCCTGGCTACTTCCAGCTCTGAAGGTACCTCTTCTGCTCTTCGGTTAGCTCGTCTATTTTTATGCCCATGGTTTCCAGCTTTAGCCTAGCCACCATCTCGTCCTGCTCCCTAGGTATCCTGTGCACCTTCCTCTCCATTCCCTTCCCCTCCCTAGCTAGCCTCAGGACGGCTAGGGCCTGGTTGGAGAAGCTCATGTCCATCACCTCGCTGGGGTGGCCCTCGGCGGCCACCAGGTTGACTAGCCTTCCCTCGGCCGCTAGGTATAGCCTCCTCCCGTCTGGCATCACATACTCGTCCAGATACCTCCTGACCCTCCTCTTAGAGACGCTCATTCCCTCCAGAGCCTCCACGTTTATCTCCACGTTGAAGTGGCCAGCGTTCGCCAGTATGGCTCCGTCCTTCATGGCCTTCAGGTGCCTCTCGTCCACGACGTTCCTGTTGCCAGTGGCAGTCACGAACACGTCGCCCACCCTAGCTGCCTCGTCCATGCTGGCAACCGTGAAGCCGTCCATGACGGCTTCGAGAGCCCTTATGGGATCCACCTCTGTCACTATGACCCTGGCGCCCATACCCCTAAACCTAAGGGCTATCCCCCTACCTACCCATCCATAGCCAGCTACAACAACGGTCTTACCTGCCAGAAGAATGTTGGCGGCCCTCATAATGCCGTCGACGGTGCTCTGCCCCGTCCCATACCTGTTGTCGAACATAAACTTGGTTAGAGCGTCGTTGACGGCGTAGACAGGGTAGAGGAGCCTGCCCTCCCTCTCGAGGGCTCTAAGCCTGATGACGCCCGTCGTGGTCTCCTCAGTACCGCCGACCACCTGGGACGCAGCATCCCTCAGATCGCCGTGGAGCAGCACGTGCAGGTCAGCCCCGTCGTCGATAACTATGTGGGGCCTCGAAGAGGCAACGGTCTCCAGAGCCCACTGGTACTCGGAGCCCGACATTCCGCGCCAGGCGTAGACGTGTATGCCTGAGGTTGCTAGGGCGGCGGCCACCTCGTCCTGGGTTGAGAGCGGGTTGCTGGGAGCTAGGTAGACCTCAGCCCCCCAATCCCTGAGGGCCTCAGCCAGGACGGCTGTCTCCTTGGTTACGTGCAGGCACGCAGCCACCCTAAGCCCCTCCAGAGGCTTCTCCCCGGAGAACCTCCTCCTCAGCTCCATCAGGACTGGCATGTGCCTCTCGGCCCACTCGATGCTAGCCCTACCCTCGCTAGCCAGGGATGTATCCCTAACCTTGTAGCCTTCGGGCAACACAGCCCCACCACAAACCCAACCTGGGTTGGGAGGGAGCGATAAATAGCATTCTGAGGTTAAGCCCTAAACGATAATCAGGCTGGCGTCTGAGGGAGGTGTCGGGTGTGGTGAGGGGGTCTTGGGACTGGACGTGGGGTGCCTGCAGAGGGCTATAAGGGACGCCTATCTCGAGAAGGACCGGGCTAGGGGCCTCTTCGCCACCTTCTCCTGGCTCGTGGAGGAGGTCGGGGAGCTGGCTGAGGCCCTAAGGTCGGGCGAGCGGGATAGGGTGTCGGAGGAGATAGCCGACGTGATTGCGTGGGCAGTTAGCATAGCTAACCTGGTTGGCGTCGACTTAGAGGAGGCTCTGAGGGTGAAATACGGCAGAGAGCTCTCAGGATGCCCTGGAAGGGAGGGGGAGGGGTGAGCACTGCCTGTACGCTCGCAGGTATCCAGGCCGCTGGGCTTTGCCGCATCACCCCGGGTAGCTTGTTGCTGCGTTGGGCGCCCGCTTGAATGCCTGTACCACCTCCTTTAGTGCCCCTGGATCCTCCTCGGCTAGAGTCCCGGTGACCAGCACGTCGGCGCCCGCTGCCGCCATAGCCGCCGCTGCCTCGGGAGTCCTCACTCCGCCTCCCACGGTGAGGAGGACCTCGCGCCCAAAACCCGCCTTGTCTAGGAGCATCCTAGCCCCAGCTACGGCCTCCGGCGGGACTGGCTTTGGCGCCCCGCTACCAGCCTCCAGATAGAGTACCCTTCCGCCCATCATTGCTCCCGCTAGGGCATGCAGGGCTGCCAGGTCTGGCCTCTCGTAGGGTATGGGCCTGGCTCTGGCGACGAAGCCGGCGGCCCCCCCGTAGCCGACTATTATATAGCTGGTAGGTATGGGCTCTAGCCCTAGCTTGAGCGCGAGGGGGGCCCCCAGGACCTGGGCCTGGACTATGAAGTAGGGGTCATCGCTGTTGAGCACTGTCAGGAACAGGACAGCGTCGGCATGCTTGCTAGCGTTGGTATGGCCTCCGGGGAACAGTATCACAGGCAGCCCCGACTCCTTAGCCGCCCTCACCACAGCGTCGGTCTCCTCGAAGGTGACCCCTATGCTACCGCCAACCAGTATGGCGTCGCTGCCCGCATCCCGGGCAGCCGCAGCTATCCTAGCCGCCTCCTCGGGCCCGGCCTTGTCGGGGTCTATGAGTGTGAAGTGGAGCCTGGACCCCTCCCTAGCCTTCAGAAGCCTCTCCAAGAGCCTCAGAGGCACTCTCCTCGACCTCCTCACATCCACCCTCCTGGAAGTATGCGTCGCTCACAATGTTGTACACGTCGACCTTGTCAAGGCCCTCGGCAACCTCAACCTCACACCTGAAACCGCACATGCCGCACACCGCTATAGCCCTCCTGACCCCGGGCTTGGCGTTCCCCTCCTCGTCCTTGGCTGGCGCCAGGGTTATGGAGAGGCTTTGCTTCCCGCAGCTGGGGCA
>WANT01000021.1 GCA_015521685.1 Aeropyrum sp. | reverse complement strand
GAGAACGGTAGATCTATGGGAGAGATTCCCGGATAGGATCATCCCATGCATAGGCTTCCATCCATGGAACGTTAAGGAGGGTAAGATCTCAGAGTATAGAGAAGTTCTAATGCTGGCCAGCAGAGTTGGTGTGGGATGTATAGGTGAGGTGGGGCTAGACAGGAGGTTCGTGGACGAGTACACTTGGAGGGTGCAGAACGAGGTTTTCGACTCCTTCATCAGGCTGGCTGAGGACCTCTCCGCGATGGTAAACGTGCACTCTCCAAACGCTTGGAAACATGTGGCTTGGAGGCTCTTCGAGCTCGAGGATGCCAGGGTTTTGTACCACTGGTATACAGGGCCTGTCAACCTGGCCCTCGCCATCGGTGGAGATAGGGTGAAGTTCTCCATAAACTCAGCTATCAGGATCCAGGAGAAAAGTGTGAAGATAGCAAAACACCTCCCCCTAGACCTCATCGTTGTTGAGAGCGACGGCCCCTACAATTATAGGGGGCTCAAGCTATCGCCGCTACTCGTCGAGGAGACTGTAGAGATCGTTGCTAGGGTCAGAGGCGAGACGTTGGAAGAGGTTAGGGAGAGGATTTCAGCCAACTCTGAGACCATCCTGGGAAGGCTCTAATGGCTCCTCGCCAGCCTGATATATTCTCACCTGGGGCTCGCTGCATAAGTATATCATGGATACTTCTAGCTCAAAGACCCCCCCGGGTCTAGATACTCTAGAGCCCTCTATGCAAAGAGAACTCTTGTAGTGTGGCGCGCTTAAGACTAGGGTCTCAGCCTCTCCACCCTCGAAGGCCGGGTGGAAGCTGTACTTTGATGCGCGCTCTAAAATATCTTCTAGTAGGCTATTGTCCACTATGACTCCTACGTGCCTTTCATCTAGGCCCATTGTGGACGCCCTTACCAGCACGAACTTAAATCCCTCTTCTACCAGGCTTCTCATATACCTTCTGGGGTCCTCTCCCCACTGGGGAGCAAAGACTCTGAGGCCGAGCTTGCCTGCAATCAGTTCAACTCTTCTCCTCTGGTAGGTGCTTGCTATGGCTCCAACAACCAGTACATCGAAGCCTATCTCTCTGTGGAGCTGAGATAACACTCTGTACAGTTCCTGCACTTCTACTTCCTTTTCGCCACTCACAGCATGTTCTCGGAATACGTTCTCGAGCCCCATAGCCCTAGCCTGGTATCTGGGTGCTTCTAGGACCGCTGTATGGAACATCCAGCTATCGACTCTGTGGGGTCTTATTGAAAGGATGCAGGCCGGTTCTATACCCTCCCTAAGAGCCCTATATAAAGCGTAGTTGCTATCCTTTCCTCCACTTAAGAGAGAGCAGAACCTAGCCATTCCCTATACTCTCCCTCACATATCTCAGCTGCCTTTACAGCATCCCCGCCTGCTATGTCACTAGTTATATCTGTGTAGAGCCTTAGACTTATGAGCTCTAAGCCAGCGGGTGTCTCCACGATGATAGCTCTACACTTCTCGCCTAACTGTAGAGAATACAGCCTTTTTTCTCCAGCAGCAGCGAGCCTCGTACTCCCAGGCGGCAGCGAGCCTATACGCTGATAGAAGTCTATGTTATAAACTCTTCTATCGCCCTCCTCCACAATAACCACTCTCCTATGGCTAGAAATCCACTCCTCCCTCACTAGCATCCCATGATACACCGGGCGAGGAGTGTTGGTAGCTGGTAGCTAGTCGGTCTATCCCTATGCGAGGCTTGAGCTAGCTAGAGTTGCGTTGTAGTGACCGGAGATATTACGACTAGTTCGGACCCGCAGAATGGACACCTGTATTTGAGGCTCCTGGCGTCAGCCCTGCAGAAGTATGCATTATAGTCTCTGGCGCATTTAGGGCAGGCGTATACGAGATCTATTTTCCTACCGCCTGGGGGCTGGCCTGTGATGTCCATATATGTAGCGCACACTCTACACCTAACCCTAGTCCAGCCCTCGTGCCCCATAGCATTAGTACCCTGATCTAGTCCTAGCGTCACAGCAGGCACACCCAACCACCCACAGGGAGTTGACAGGCTTTAAATCCACTAGCCGTTCCACGGGTTGTTTGGGGGTGCGTTTGGGTTTGGGTCTAATATCGTTCAAGCCTCTCGCTGCCGTATTCGTAGCCTTAACAGTTGTGTCGGCTCTGGGAGGCATAGCTGTATACTACATGCACTACAATACATTGAAGGCCATGGCGTTCACGCCGACATTAGGGGATATCTTGGACGATATCGATTATTTAGAGTATACTGTGAAGATAGGTGGAGACGAATACAGGGTTGTGGTTGATAACAACCCGTCGAGCAGGTCGGGGACGGCTGAGCTATACCTTAATGGGGAGCTCCAGTACACCATCGAGTATGAGTATATAGAGAACGCGCTAAAAACACTATCACGCGTAGACCCTAACACGGGCGAGAAAAGCCCGCTAGACGTCCTGCGATGGGAGGAGGCATTCCTAACAGGGCTGGTATTCAGCCAAGGCCCCGAGGGCGAGATAATAGGGGTCGACGTGTTCCCAGGGATAGCTCCACTCTACGCACCCTTCTATATAAGCGGCTCTCTAAACATAGACTGGGAGGCTCTCATAACGACTGGTACTTCACCTGGGTCGGTCAGGGTTACAATTAACTTCGAGTCCGTGGAAACACCCCTCGGAACGAAGAGGGGGATATCAGTGCTAATTACACCACAGTTTGTGGGCGTGTCCCAGAACCCCTGGGCCCAAGGACCTCTAGTGATGGAGATAGCTAGGGTAGACGGTCATGTGGTTGCTCAGCTGATAAGGTATGAAGCGTTTATTCCTGGCGTTGGCGAGGGCGGTATTGAGGTTTCACTAGAGGAGCTTAGACTTGCGTGAACGCTGCCATAAATTGCTGTCAAAGTTTTGTGGTATTCAATTCACATTCGGAAATCCAGGTAATACTAACGGACTCCCCCCTCTCTATGGACCCTTAGTTCGGGCTTCCCTATCACGGCTAAACGAATAAATAGTGTTACTCAGGGTGGCCCGACCGTGTCAGTGATGGAGATAATAGTTACATACGGCCCGAGGCGCAAAGAGAAGAGAGTAAAGGTAGTCACATTCAAAGTAGAGGTAGACCTCCTAGAAGAGATAGACAGGCACGCAGAGAAGAGAGGTCTCTCTAGGAGTGAGCTAATTAGAGAAGCTATAATGAGGTATATCAGAAACAACGGCAACTAAGGGAGCTAACGTTCAAATCCCCTCGTTATCCTTCCGGAAATAGTTGGAGTGCCGCCGTAGCTCAGCCTGGCGGAGCGCCGGACTCATACGGCTCCCGGCTAGCCGAAGTCGGCACTCGGATCCGGAGCCTGGGAGATCCGGAGGTCCCGGGTTCAAATCCCGGCGGCGGCACCAGCGCTATAAAGCTCTCCCAGGCTCCGAACACAAAACCCTTCAACGTATCAAATGCAAAGCTAAGCGGTAATTCCTTGTTCAGGTGATATAATACAACGCTTCAACTAGAAGTAGTGCTTAGTGGCTGTTCGTGGAGCTTCCTGGGGTAGTAGGAGTTGGAGCTGAAGAGAGTTGTTGGATCAACCTACTATGTTAGGGGTAGTCCCTCAACACTCATCCACATACAAAGTGGGATTGCATATGTTATCGATCCCGGGCATAGTTCAAAGCGAGCTAGGCGAATAGGGAAGGAGCTGAGGAGCGCTGGAGTAAGGGAGATTCTGGTACTCATCACTCACTACCATTCAGACCATTACTCGTCAAGGTCTATCGGAGAGTTGGGGCCAGCTAGAGTTTTAGCACCGGCTAGAGAGTACAGTCTAATTGCATCAGGCAAGGCTAGAACGCTACTAACATATGGATATCCGACATCCAAGCCCGAGCACTTTATTCTACATCCTGTTGAAGAAGTTCAGGGTCTCGAGGTTCTAGATGTGAATATGCTCCGCGAGGTACAGACTATACAGCTGCCGGGGCACACTGAGGGGCACACGGGATTCTCTACAGAGGATGGAGTTCTATACGTCGGTGACGCTGTATTCGGTGATAGAGTTCTCAGCGCCTATCCAATCCCATTCCACACTAGGCCTTGCGACGCCCTACAATCGCTAAAGATCCTTGAAAGGCTAGCTGGAAGACACGACTATTTTCTGATGGGTCATGGAGGCCTAGTGAGAAGGGCTGACGTTATCGAGGTCCTTGACTCCAACGCCAAGGCCATTGAAAGGGGGTTCGTTGAGGTCGAGAGAGCCCTTTCGAGAGGATTGGGGACTCCTGGGGAGATAGCCTATCATATCATCTCGACATCACGAGAATCGCAAGAGAAGGATAAGGCTTTGGTTGGGTTGACTGAAATAATTGTTAGAGGCTATCTTGCCTGCATGTACGATGATGGGCTTGTCGAGCCTTTCGTTAGCCACGGTGGACTGGCTTGGCGGCTAGCTCGAGGCTAGACAGGAGGAGCGTTCTAGCTCTGATCTTGGCTCTTGGGCTTGTTAGCCTGTTGGCAGACGTTGTATATGAGGGAGGCAGGAGTATCTCGGGCGTTGTGTTGAGCAGCCTTGAGGCGCCAGCAGTGGCTGCCTCTGCCATTGTTGTTGGTGAGGCCGCGAGCTACGCTGTCAGACCTTTGGGTGGATGGCTTTCTGAAAGGTTGGGAAGGAGGGGTCCATGGGTTGTAATGTTTGCTGGCTACCTACTTGGGGTGGGGAGTATACCGCTCATAGCTCTAGCGCCTACGTGGAGGGAGGTGTTTGCCCTATACTTGGTGGAGAGGGTGGGTAAGGGTTTGAGGGCACCCGCTAGGAACGCCATCATTGCTGCTGCCTCCAAGGAGACTATTGGATATGGTAGGGCTTTCGGCCTGCACGAGGCTCTAGACCAGCTCGGCGCTATAGCAGGCCCCATAGCCGTAGGGCTAGTATCGTATAGCGGGGGGTTTAGGCTGGCTGTTGCGCTACTCGCATTGCCAGGTGCGGCCTCGCTGGCCACTCTTGCCCTGGCGTTTAGGAGGTTCTCATACATAACTCCATCTAGGCCTGAGGAGGCTCGCTACGAGGGCGGAGCCCCTATTGGATATTACATCTTCGCGGCGGCTAGCATAGGAGCTCTAGCGCCATGGAGCCTGCTAAGCTACCACAACTCAGCCATGGGCTTCACGATAATAGCCACCTACTACAGCCTCGCCATGCTGGTAGATGCGATAGCATCTCTAATCGCGGGCTCGGCGCTAGACAAGTACGGAGCCCGCACTCTAGCAGCAATACCAGCAGCCAGCGCAATGGCGAGCCTAACACTACTACTAAACTCCAGTCCAGCGACGGCTCTAGCGGCCGCTCTACTATACGGAGCCGCTATGGGCCTCATAGAGTCCCTAGGTAAGGCGGGAGTAGCCCTGCTGGCAGGCCCATCCCCAAGACAGTACGGCTACTACGGAGCTGCAACAGGATTAGGATACGCCGCCTCCGGAGCCCTAATAGGGGCAGCATACTCGCAGGGAAGCGTGTGGCTAGCAGCCTACATTCTAACACTAACAGTGCTAGCACTCACAACACTACACAACACAGCAAAACATACCAGCAGAAAAGAAATAAATCCCTAAACCCTCAGAACAACATAATAAACATTGGACCTGGACGAGCCGCCGTAGCTCAGCAGGCAGACCCCTGCGCGGGGCCTAAAGCGCCGGCCTTGTAAGCCGGTGGTCGCGGGTTCGAATCCCGCCGGCGGCTCCACAAGACACCTCCTAACTCTCACGGGCCTAGTTGTAATTGCAAGCACTACATCCCTGTGGTGCTTTTAAGGCTTAGGGCTGTGTTGTAGAGAGTTAGGTGGGCGGATTGGCTAGGGTTGTTCGTGTGCGTTATGAGAGGGGTGTGTTAAAGCCTCTAGAGGAGCTAGACCTTAATGAGGGAGAGGAGTTGACAGTTATTATTAAGGGCAGGAGCTTCTACGAAGTGGCCAGAGAGCTTCAGGTTGAAGCGAGGGAGGATGTGGATAAACTAGTTTCGGAGGTCCGTGGGCGTGGCAAGAAGCTCTATCGATAATGTTGTGCTAGACACTACTGTCATCGTTAAAAGCATCCTAAAGCCTCCAAGGCATCTTCCTCCCAACGTATATAGGCGGGAGGTTGAGACACGTAAGAAAATCCATGCTATCCTGGAGATTCTTGAGAGCCAAGGCTATACAGCCTACTTTCCCCGGGCGGGTATTGTTGAAGTGACAGCTGTTCTGAAACGGGGCGGACTTAGCAGACAAGCCATAATTGGACTGGTAAAGAGTCTGGAGGAGACGTTTATTATCGTAGGCGAGGACATAGTCTACGCTAAAGCCTTCGAGATAGCTCTTGAAAGGGCTCCCTCAGGCTTTGACACATACTTCATAGCATCAGCTGCAGCGACAAGCTCAATGCTGATAACAGACGACAAACCTATGGCTAGCCATGCAAAAGCCCTAGGTATAGAAACTATTCTCGTACGAGAGACTGGTCTAGAACAAATACGAAGGAAACTAACAAAACAGCCAAAGTAAAACCCGTAACACGTCCACGGCTCCTCGAAGCCTTCACGATAATATTCTGGTAGCCCTGAGCCCATAGTAACGATAATAGCTAGTAGTTGTATAACTAGGCTACTGCCCGCCTCTGGCGCTGCGCTGGGATACAGCGCCTCGGGAGGGGCTACGAGAGGAGATTCCCATAGGCCCCAAGCTCTTGCAACAAGACCTTACTCCTAGGGCAGTGTTTCACCGCACAGGCATGACCGTGTGTCTTGATAGCCAGCTATGCATAAATATTTCAGATTCTCATCGATTAATGAAACATCTGTATTTGTATCTCTGGTCTTGTAAGCTGGTGGTCGCGGGTTCGAATCCCGCCGGCGGCTCCACAGCGGGGCTCCGCCCCGCTCCCCAGGGTTCTTCTTCTTCGCGTGGCTTGTGGTAGGGCTTGGGTTTCCTCTTCCTGTGCTCTAGACTATCCTGCGTATCTCCTCTATGTTGCCAAGCCACTCCTCACGACATCCATCCCCATAGTGCAGTATGTGCATAAGATAATGTGGCCGCCTTTACGGCTGAGAACCCAGTAGACCCCGGGCGCTCGGCCGAGCCCCGGGTTCTGAGTAGCCTTATTACTCTGAGATAAGCTTTCACGCACCCAAGTACGGGAGAACTAATAGAAAAACCCAAGAATAAGAGGCTTAGTCTCCCCTGCAGGCAGCCCTCTGGAGCTCCACGCGTAGCACCAGCCTGAGCAGCCAGGTAGTGCTTCCGATCCCTGTTATAATGCAGTGTGACCCTTACGGCATCACCTAGGTCAATGTATCCCGTGTGCTCTAGAGCCAGCTCGAAGGACACGGGCCTCAGCCCCCTAGCTTGTCTGAGAAGCTCAGCCGCTTCCCCTACGCGGAGCCCCGCTATAGTACATTATGAGGTATATGAGCCTGTAACGGGCGTCCCCTAGAGCCTCTGGGCTACTGTTGAAGGCGTCTAGTGATACTAGGGG
>WANT01000020.1 GCA_015521685.1 Aeropyrum sp. | reverse complement strand
GTCTCGCACAGGTTTGAGGGTTGGTGCCGCGGCCGGGATTTGAACCCGGGTCACGGGCTCGAGAGGCCCGCATACTGGGCCGGGCTATACTACCGCGGCTCCCGCGCTCGCTACTCTATCGTGGTCGCTGCCGGCCTGCGGCCCGTCTTCACTTAATATTTCCTCTGGGGTTTTTGAGTCTTTCTCCCCTGCTCTTTGGCAGCTCGCGGTTTTTAGTGCGTAGGCTGACTCGGACATGGCTATGAGTTGGACTATGTCTATGTTTGCCACTATCCCTGTACTTGATCTTTCGAGGACGATCAGTGGTAGGGGTATAGGGTTTGAGTAGTAGGTTATCAAGCTGGCTATGTGTGCTCCAACGGCTGACACTAGGAGGGGTAGCCTTAGTGGGGCGTCTAGAGCGCTGGCTAGCAGATATCCTATGACGGAGAGTGTGATTATCGTTGATGAAACCTCGGCTCCCGAGAGCAGTGACACTGAGAAGGATAATAGTAGGGACCAGGCCGAGGCTATTATTGAGGGAGTGCCGTATCTCTCAAACATAGCTCGCACAAGGCTGCAATCCTCTTCTAGAGGTTCAGAGCCTGCGATAGCCTCATACTCTTCAGAGGGCTCCATACCTGGGTTGCCTCTTGTTTAGACTATAGTAATGCGGTATCCTTAAAGTTATTCTCGAAGAGACTCGCTGTCGAGGTGAGAGGCTAATGACAGGTAGGTTGCCTGTAAAACTTGAATAAGCTGGTGGAGCCCCATATCCTTTAGGGCATCGAGGGTTGGATGCGGCGGAGTTCAAGCCTAGGATAGAGGAGACTAGGTGGAGGCTGGAGGACGAGGAAAGGCTTATTGAGAAGTGGCTGGAGGAAAGGCTGGACAAGTCCGAAATAGACCCGGACGACCCTAGAGAGATAATAGTTATAGACACCCCACCACCCTACCCTAGTGGAAAGTGGCACGTAGGAGGAGCCTCGCACTATACCCAGATTGACATGATTGCCAGGTACTTCAGGCTTAAGGGATACAATGTTGTAGCCCCCTTCTACGCCGATAGGAACGGCCTGCCAGTCGAGGTCCAGGTTGAGAAGACCTACAAGGTAGTGGCTCACGAGATGGCCAAGACAAGGGAGGGGAGGGAGAAATTCCTCAGCCTATGTCGCGAGTTCCTTGACAGCGTAGAGGAGGACATAGTAAAGCTGTGGAGGAGGCTAGGATGCGGTTTCGACTATTGGAGGGAGGGGACTGACAGCCCAAAGTATAGGGCGATGACACAGGCGACGTTCATAGAGCTCTGGCGCAGGGGGCTGATATATGAGGACGAGAAGCCAGTGAGATGGTGTCCCAGGTGCAAGACGACGCTGGCTGAGGCTGAGATAGAGCATAGGGATGAGGAGGACTACATATACTACGTCAAGTATAGGCTTGTGGACGGGGGAGACCTTGTTGTAGCGACCACTAGGCCCGAACTCTTGGCAGGCTGTGCAGCACTAGCCTACCACCCCGAGGACGAGAGGTATAAAGGTCTGGCTGGCCGCGAGGCCATAGCCCCCCTCTACGGCCACAGGGTAAAAATAGTCGAACACCCCTCAGTAGACCCTGAGTTCGGCACAGGACTCATGATGATATGCAGCTACGGGGACGAGGAGGACGTAAGGCTCTTCCTAGAGCTAGGCCTCAAGCCTAAAGTACTTATAGATGAGGACGGCAGAATGAAGGAGGAGGCGGGGCCAATAAGCGGGCTACCCGTGGCAGAGGCTAGAAGGAAGATAGGAGAGATACTAGAGCGTGAGGGCCTCCTCGAGAAGAAGGTACCTATAACACACAGCGTCCCGGTGTGCTGGAGGTGTAAAACGCCTCTCCAGATAATCCACAGGAAAGAGTTCTTCTTGAAACAACTCCAGTTCAAGGAGGACGTTAGGAGGCTAGCCTCCCAGATGGAGTTCAAGCCCGAGATGCATAGGAGGAAGCTATACGACTGGATAGACAGCGTTAAGATGGACTGGCCCATATCGCGAGAGAGGTTCTACGCTACAGAGATACCGTTATGGTACTGCAAGAGATGCGGGGCTAAGCTTGTCCCGGAGCCCGGGAGGTACTACAGGCCGTGGGCTGAAGAGCCTCCGTGGAGCTCCTGCCCTGAGTGCGGCGCTCCGAGGGAGGAGCTTGAGGGCGAGAGAAGGGTGTTCGATACTTGGTTCGACAGCAGCGTGAGCCCGCTCTACGTGACGATGTGGATGTGGGACAAGAGGTTCTTCGACCGCGCCTCCAGGAACGTGATAAGGCCGCAAGGACAGGACATTATCAGGACCTGGCTGTACTACAGCATACTCAGGGTATACCAGCTTACTGGCAAGCCGGCGTTCAGGTGGGTGAGGATAACTGGTCTAGGCCTAGACCCCAGGGGCAGGCCCATGCATAAGAGCCTCGGAAACGTCATAGATCCGGAGCCTATAGTGGAGAAGTATGGTGGCGACGCCTTCAGATTCTGGGCAGCGATAGCGGCCAAGCTTGGATACGATTATAGGTTCGATGAAAACAAGGTTAAGACTGGGAGGAACTTTGCAACGAAGCTCTGGAACCTAGCCAGGTTCGTGTCTAGCTTCCCCAAGGTAGATAGCGCCTCTCCGACGTTCACAGACCAGGCGTTCATGGCTCTGGCCGACGAGTATATAGAGAAGGCTGACAAGTCCTATGGAGAGCTCGACGTCTACGAGCCAGCTAGCCTGCTCTACGAGCTAGCCTGGGACATATTCGCCTCCCAGTATGTGGAGCTCGTCAAGGAGAGGTCCTACAACAGGTCTGGCGCCTTCTCGGAGGAGGAGCAGATAGCTGCCTGGTACTCACTATATACCATGCTAAAGAGCATTGTTGTGGCGCTATCTCCAATCATGCCATTCGTGACTGACGCAATACACCGCAGGCTATACGGAGGAAGCGTCCACAGGTCTAGTTGGCCGGAGCCCATGTTTGAGGGGGACGGCCGGGACGAGCTAGCGGAGGCAGCCAGGAGTATTATCGAGGTGAATAAGGCCGTGTGGAACCTAAAGAGGGAGAGGGGGGTAAAGCTATCACAGCCCCTAGACAGCGTAACAATATATGTGCCCGAGAAGATTGCAGGGGCACTCAAGGACCTGGAGGCCCTTCACAAGACAAGATTCGCTGCCTACAAGGAATCGCCGCCAGAGTCGGCTCAAGAGATAGCTCCAGGCGTCTTCATAGTTGAAAAGCCTTAGAGCCACTCACCCCATTACCCTCCAGCCCTTACATTACTCCATCTCCGCAGAGAGTGTGGCGTGTTGAAAGTCGAGGTTTTGGACAATAGGGGCAAGGTTGTAAGACTAAGGCCGGAGAGCGATGAGGACCTTTGGCTCCTTAGAATATCCCTGAGGCGCGGCGACCAAGTCACTCTGAGGACCTCGCGGGACGTCCAGGTAGGTTCTGGAAAGAGGGAAAGAGTGGCTATGACACTAAAGCTCGTGCTAGACAGCGTAGAGTTCCAGCCCTTCACAGGAAAGCTACGCATCAGCGGCATTGTCGTTGAGGGTCCAGAAGAGTTTGGTGTTAAGGGTAGGAGGCACTCTACAGCAATCTCTATAGGCCAGCAGCTAGTTGTTGAGAGAAGCCAGGGGTGGCGGGACCACGAGCTGGAAAAGCTAAGGTCGGGAGCAGCCAGAGGAACAGCTGCCATAGCAGCGGTAGACTACGACGAGGTGGGCCTAGCGGTTCTGGC
>WANT01000019.1 GCA_015521685.1 Aeropyrum sp. | reverse complement strand
CGCTTTCGCCTACCCATTTGCTTAGTATTTCTGGTCCTCGTACTGCTATGAAGTTGGCTCCGCTCTCGGTGGCGACGGCCTTGGCCAGCAGCGTCTTACCGGTGCCTGGAGGACCAAACAACAAAACACCCTTAGGAGGCCTAATACCCATCCTGACGAAGGCTTCAGGGTATTTAAGAGGCCACTCAACGACTTCTCGGAGCTCTTGCTTTACGTCGCCGAGCCCCCCAATATCGCTCCACCTAACCTCAGGAACCTCTATCTGGATCTCCCTCAGACCGCTCGGGGTTATGTCTCTGAGAGCCTTCAGGAAGTCCTCCATGGTTACTACCATCTTTTCGAGGACCTCGACAGGTATTGACTCCTGGTCTAGATCTATTTCGGGCAAGTACCTTCTGAGCGCGTACATCGCAGCCTCTCTCGCTAGGGCTGATAGATCTGCGCCCGTGAAGCCCTTAGTCAGCTCCGCAAGCTTCTCCAGGTCTACGTCCTCCGCGAGTGGCATGTGCCTGGTGTGGATCTGCAGTATCTCCAGCCTACCATGCTTATCGGGGAGGGGCACCTCTATCTCCCTGTCGAACCTCCCTGGCCTCCTCAGCGCTGGGTCCACGGCGTTAGGCCTGTTAGTTGCAGCTATAACAATCACGTTACCCCTAGCTTCAAGACCGTCCATCAAGGCTAAGAGCTGAGCTACTACTCTCCTTTCTACCTCTCCCACAACCTCGTCTCTCTTAGGCGCTATCGCATCTATCTCGTCGATGAATATGATACTGGGAGCGTTCTTCTTAGCCTCTTCGAATATCTCTCTTAGCCTTTGCTCGCTCTCCCCGTAGTACTTGCTCATTATTTCGGGCCCGTTAATGGAGATGAAGTAGGCATCCGACTCGTTAGCCACGGCTTTGGCGAGCAGCGTCTTGCCTGTGCCTGGAGGCCCGTATAGCAGGATCCCCTTAGGCGGCTCTATACCCAGTCTTTTGAAGATCTCAGGGTGTCTAAGCGGTAGCTCGACCATCTCTCTAACCTTCTCTATGACTTCCTTCAAACCGCCGATGTCTTCATAGGTGATCTTTGGCACTCTACTTTGAGCAACCGGCTTCTCGAGGACGTCTACGATGGTTTCCTCAGAGATAATGACGGCTCCCTTGGGCCTGGCGTCCACGACTTGCAGCTGTACTGCCTGACCGATAACTGGGACTACAACAACATCTCCCTCAGCTATCGGCAGTCCCTGCAGCTTCTTCTTGACATATCTCTTGAAACCCTCGTCAACAGTCATGGTGTAGCTGACTGGCGCCAGCCTCACTTTTGTGGCCGTCCTTACAATAGTTTTCCTTACTATAACTTTTTCGCCTATGTTGACGTCGGCGTTCCTCCTCAGGATACCGTCCATCCTTATTATATCCAGCCCCATGTCTTCGGGATAGGCTGGCATCACTATTGCTACTGTCTTCTTCTTGCCTTCAATCTCCACGACATCGCCAGGCTCCACGCCCAGCTCCTTCATCACGTCGACATCTACTCTAACCCTCTTCCTACCCGAGTCTCTAGGCTTAGCCTCGGCTACTCTCAATATAACCTCCTTGACCGGCTTCCTCGACCCGCTGCCAAGGCTCGGCAATTTACTCTTATCCCCAATCATCATCTAGGAGGCAGGGGAAAGTTAAGAACTAATATGGGCTAGGAAAGGAAATAGCTATTTATTCCTCCTTCTGACCCTCTACAGCCTCAGGTCTTGAAGGCTTTTCCTCTCGATCCTTCCCCTTCCTGCCCTTAGTCTTAACGTTGCTCCCGCACTCCCTTGGCACCGCAGGACTCTCCCAATCCCACACTTCTTCTCTATGCTCCTCGGATCTGTTGCCGGGCATTTCTACTGCATCCTCGACACGCTTTCTATCTCAACTTCCTGAACGCCCTCGACCTCCCTAAGGAAGGCCTCTATAGACTCTGTGCCACCCTCAGTATCCTCAGGCATAGATATCACTAGCTTAAGTGCTTTCAATCCGAAGGCTATAGGCTCCTCACCCTCAGCCAGGACCTCATATCCCTCCGGCAGCCTAGATTTTATCCTCTGGGCTAGATCACTGGGCTTTATGCTGACATCGTCTGGGTAAATCTTCACAACGACCGCAACTTTAGCCATGTCTACCCCCCCTTATGGCCCTGTGAAACCACAGTTCGGGCATGTATAGGTGGCGCCCTGCTTTCTACACCTACTGCAGCGCCAAATCTCCGCCTCCCCGCATTTAGGGCACGGGAAGTGGGTCGCTGTAGTCCCTGGCTCTACAACTCTGCCACAGCTCGTGCATCTCGGAGGCTTTACCAGATCGTAAACATCTATCCTTCTTGGTTGTACTGCCATAGTTGATCCCGCCTGCACTATTGTGTACTGGGGATTATTAAAGTAATGGATTACAACCGACCTTCAGCCATAGATCCCAGAAGGCCTGCATGATCTGAACTCGGCTATTATTCTGCGTCTGATATCTCCATCAAGGGCTATATAGTCGAAGATGCTGCCTCTGCTCTCTCTTAGGCGGAGAGAGTCTATTATCCAAGAATATCTTCCTCCCGCGAGGCCGCTCGCTATAATGGCAGCACCCGAAGCTCCCTCCTTAGTCATGCCTCCAAGCTTCTCTAACTCGCGGAACTCGACTGTAGCTCCGGCCTTTGAAGACCATTCCTCTAGCATAGACTCTAAGAGCCTCCTGAGTTCTCCTAGTCTGAACAGACGCCCAGATAAGTATATTTTCAATTCCCTCCCTGGCATATGTATGGAAAGCGATAGTATCGATTTTGCTATACCCTCAACAATCATAAACTTAGCCTCGATAGCCCTAGGATCTCCTTTAGCCAGCATCTCCCTAAACTCGCCTACACTCTTGCCGGCTAGGATCGACTCTGCCCCACCCTTGAATAGGAAGGACTTGCTGAACCTAGGCTCTACACTGCAAAGAGCGTAGGCCAGCTCGCCATCCATGCACCCACCACCCAAAAAACCAGGGGGGCCTGATGTCCCCGCAATGGCGTCAACAATAGACCCTCCGACAACTGCTAGGGCGGCATTATATGCGAGACCAGCTTCGACAACTATGAAGCTGGATGTATGGGGCTCGCCGCCCCACCTGTCTACCTCCGTAGCTAGGGCTGCTGCAACGGTGTAGAGCTTATCCGCGGTTCCAAGATCGATCCTCCCCAGCTTCCTATACCTGGGAACAGTTGGTAGGTGTATAACTCCGGGGGTAAACCAAGCTGGAAGGTGTGACTCCCTAAACATATGCATAAGCCTCCTTAGACCCACTATCCTTAGCCCCCTCACCTCGTCTAGTGCGTGTATGAAAGTGGCCTCGCATATTTCGGTGTCAGTAGCGTCTTGAGCCCTCTTGAGAGGCACACCATAACCACTCGGTGCGACTACGGCATCAACGCCTCCCACCGTATTAGCCGCTTCTTCAACGATCCTTAGAGGTAGTGAAGGGTCTCTCGTCACATCGTCTCTCGGTATTGATGTGTCAAGGAATACCTCGCCTGTCTCGTCGTCGAAACCAACTATATCCATCGAGCCTGTGCCAGGGTCGATACCTATGGCCTTAACCACCTCAACGCTTACCTCCAGACCTATTATGTACGAGGCTTGCCTAGGCTCAATAAGTTGAGGCTATATCGGGCTTCAGACAAGCTGGAGGCAGTAAGAGAGGCATGCCATAACGATTCTTCAGTTAGTGTTTTACAAATAGTTATCCTCCTGAATCTACACTGGGATGATGGGTGTCCATCAAATGGTGAAAATCGTATTCTTCAGGCATGGAAGGGCGGAGGCTAAGACGTCAAGGGTTAGCGACAGTGAGAGAAGGCTGACAGAGAGGGGTAAGAGAGAGGTGCTAGGCTCTGCCGCCGCCCTATCCTGTTTTAAACCGGCGAGAATATTATCATCACCATATAGGAGGGCTGTAGAGACCTCCGAAATCCTCTCATCAAGGCTAGGCATAGCGTTCGAGATAGTAAGATGGCTGGCTCCAGGTGACGAGCCCGGCCTTGAAGAGCTTTTTGAGAAGGATATACATGAAGGAACAGTGCTCGTAGGCCATAACCCCTGGCTTGAAATAGTGGTCACTGAGCTGGCGGGGGGGCGTATCAAACTCAAGCCAGGAGGTTTTGCGGTGCTAAGTGTAGAGGCGCCCCAACCTGGCGGTGGGGTACTACTGGCTCTGTGGACCCCCGATTTTGCGGAGTGCTGCTGATGCGGGGTGATGATAGGTGGGAGAGAGTGGATGGAGGGTTTTGATCGGCTTCACCATCCTTGGCATAGCTGTATTCCTCGCAACATCGATTCTAGGATACGTATACCCGCAGTACTGGATTGTGGAGCAATTCTTCGAGAACGTTAGGAACATCCTCTCGAAGACAGGACTGAGCCTAGTTCTCGCTATATTCCTCAACAACCTCAGAGCGGCTATCATAGTGTTCGTGGGCGGCGCATTATTCATAATACCTGGCCTACTCTTCCTAGGCATTAACGGGCTACTGGTTGGCTCTACAATAAAATATGCGGCCGAGGAGTTTGGAACACCACTAGAGAAGTCCATCCTCCTTATTGTGCCTCACGGTATTATCGAGATACCCGCGATTGCCCTGGCATTTGCATTCGGCGCGAGGTGCTTCCTTAAATGTAGAAGTTTAGAGAGTGCTGCGAAGAACATACTAGTTGCAGCCATAACAATAACGACTCTACTTCTAATAGCGGCGTTTGTAGAAGTATTCATAACACCGAGGGTAGCAGGCTTTGAACCCCCATAGATGTGGTGTAATAGATACAGGCTGTCCAGCCCTCCTGCTAGCGGAGTCGAAGTCAGGCGAGGTAAGACAATACTATGTCAAGATAGACAGTGGGACGACATACACGACAATAGCAGGCATAGTTAGGGGGCCAGATATTGTTGGAAGAGAGTGGGGATTCACAGTAGAAGGTAGGCTCGGAAGAGTAGCCATACTAAAGCCCAGCCCTGTTGAGCTAATGGAGGGTTTCTACGAGAGGCGAACCCAGGTCATATACCCTAAGGACCTCGGCTTCATGCTCCTCGTATCAGGAGTTACCCCAAGGTCTCGGGTATTGGAAGCGGGAGTAGGCAGCGGGTTTCTAACCACAGCTCTCGCTCTAGTGCTCTGCCCCGAGGGCCAAATAATAGGTTTGGACTTGAAGAGGGAGAATCTAGAGGCTGTAAAGCGCAATCTCAGGATGGTGGGCTTCGATAGATGCGTTAGGCTTATGGAGGGGGACGTAAAGAGCATGGAATTAGAGAGGCTTGTGGGAGCTGTGGATGCAGCGTTTCTCGACATACCAGATCCCTGGGAGGCACTACCAAGTCTTTCTAAAGTGGTTAAGCCAGGAGGAAGCCTCACAGCCTTCATACCAACTTCTTCTCAGCTTGACAAGCTTCTGAAAGCGATAACTAGGGATTGGCTAGTCCAGTCTGCCTGGGAGACCATGGCTCGATCAATGTCTATGGTCGAGGATGCTGTGAGGCCCTCTGAGTGGGTGGCGAACTTTACTGGTTACATAGTCTTGTTGAGAAGGGTAATACCTGGGTAGACTATCAACTATGATAGGCTGGCTAGACACCTCCTGCTCCCGATATATCCTTCGGGGGCACATCAGATATCATGGGGTAGGATTATGGTTTTCCTGAAAAAGAAGCGCAAAATCCCAGTGAGGGCGAGCGACATTATGGTTAGGGAGATAGTTTATGTTAGACCGGAAGATCCCGTCTCTGTGGCCGCTAAAAAGATGGTAGAGGAGAGGATAGGAAGCGTTCTAGTCCTCGACTCTGAGGGAAGGCTCAGAGGCATCGTGACCGAGAGGGACCTGGTCTATGTTGTCAGCGAGTCCTGGGATCCCAACAAACACAAAGTGTGGGAGGTCATGACAGAGGACCCGATTATAGTGAAGCCTGACGATGACCTGGTTACTGTTATTAAGAAGATGAGTGATATAGGGGTTAGGCATCTTCCAGTTGTTGACGAGTCCGGCAAACCCATAGGGATCATATCCTATAGAGATGTTCTGGACTTCATGATGTCCGTCTTCGCCATAGCCTTAGGTTTGCGCGAGGAACTGTAGATAATGCCTAATAGAGATATTCAAGGATCTATTTAGGGACCTGTGAAAGGATAGTTATATCAACATACATAATATTGTCACAGGTCATGGTTGGGGCTTGACAGATGTTATCATCCTGAATAGTTTATATAGGTTTTGATATTAGCTTATTGTACTATCTGGGTCATGTACCACGTCCACAGAAAGATATGTATTAATGCTTAAAGCCATAATTCTAGGTTTCTGGGGTGAATTGAAATCATTCGAAGTAATAATTTGAATGTTTAAATCTTTAGTCTGGGATTCTACTTGAAACATCGTTCAGATTTAACAGGCGTTAAAGGCGCTTACCACGTATTATCTTTAACGGTGTGAAATTTGAGCGAATTCCTAGCATCAGCGCTGGTAGCATTCAGGGAGGCCTTCGAGGCAGTATTACTTGTATCCATAATCATAATGCTCCTCAAGAAGATCGGTGCCTCAGATAGGATTAAGTTCACATACCTCTCCTCCGCAGTATCCGTTCTTATAGGCCTCGCTCTAGGTGGAGCAATATATTATATATTCCGGGGATTCCCCGAACAGGCATTGGTTGAAGCCGGCCTCTCCTACCTAGCCGCGGCAGTAATAACTACAGTTATTGTTTGGGGAGTGAGGCACGGGCCAACGATAAAACAAGAGATAGAGTCCAAGCTGGCCCAGAGTTTAACTCCAATAGGAGTAACTATAGTAACGTTCATATTCGTGTTTCGCGAGGTCCTCGAGACAGTACTTATAACAGCCCCTTACGCCCTGACAGCACCTCTTTCCACTCTGTCAGGGGTGGGTGTAGGTACAGTTGCAGCTCTAATACTTGGCGTGCTAGTGTACATGGTTGGTTTGCGGGTGAATCTGAGAACATTCTTCCTAGGAACCTCGATACTACTCGCGTTCATAGCCTCAGGCCTAGTAGGGTATGGAACTCACGAGCTGTTCGAGTGGTTTGAGGACAGAGGAGTTAGCCTAGGCCCCATAGAGAATAAAATAGTATTCCTAGATGTTGGTGAGAACAGCCTGATGCATCCAAGCAACGTGATTGGGGGTATCCTCTCTGTCATGGTAGGCTACTATCCTTACATGGAGATAGGTAGGATTATCCTCCAGGGTGGCGTGCTTGTGGCGCTCTTGGCATATATACTAACTGCGTATGGAATAATCGGGTCGCCTAGGGTCCATCCCCAGGCTAGAAGTGGTAAGGCCTCGCCCGCCGGAGCTGTAGAAAAGCCTGTTAGATGAGGGCTGAAATGGAGGATTAGATAGGGCTATTTTGAACGTCTCCTCGACAGCTTAGCTATGTAGACTATATGGTCAGCTATCCTCTCCAAATGCCGTGCTGTCAATGCTGTGATGGCATCTCTTTTATCCACACTCTCCGACTCAGCGAGAATCTTAAGTGATTTGTGGTAGGCTTCGTCACACACCTTCTCCAACTCTTCAACCCTGGGGAGCAGCTCAGGGTTGAGATCTCTAAAAGCCTTGTAACCCAATTTAAACATCTCTTCTATAGCTTGGGCGGACTCTGCTATCGCTTCGTCAATCTTGTCTATCCTAACCGAGGATATCAGATGGGCAATCTCCCTTGCATACCGCGCTATCCTAAACAAGTCGTAGGAGACTTTTATCGCGGCTTTGGAATCTATCAGCTCAGGACCCAAGGGTTGGTACCTAGCGATAAATAACGTTGCCTCATCCTCTATGGAAGACGCCATAAGTTCAACCATGGTGGCAGAATCGTCTATGTGTACCTCTCTCCACTCACTTAGGGAGGATAGAACTCTGCCTAGGATTATCCCTACAGAGTTGTAGAGCCTGTCCAGCATGTTATAAATGTTTTCTAGATCCGCCTCTATGTAGCTACTGCTAGCCACCACCCACCCCCCTATATTACACCCTCAAGTATCTTCTTTGTAAACTCGTTCTTGGGATAGAGTATAACCTCCCTTGCTGGACCGTATTCGACGAGTTCACCGTTATAAAGAACTGCTATATAGTCAGCAATGCGCGCCGCCTGTTGAGGTGTGTGAGTGACTATTATTACAGTGGTCATGAGATCTCTAGCTATCTCTCTCAGCGATTCCTCGATCTTTCTGGTACTCACAGGGTCAATATTAGCTGTGGGCTCATCAAGGAGTAGAACCTTTGGTTTCAGGGCTAAAGCCCTTGCCAGGCTGAGTCTTTGCCTCTGACCTCCGCTTAGCTGGTGAGGATAGTCCGCCAGCCTATCCTTAACCTCCTCCCATAGCTGGCTTTTTTCTAAAGCCCATCTGACAATCTCCTCTAGATCTGCTCTACTCTTGGCCAATCCATGTAGCTTGGGACCTATAGCTACGTTGTCGAATATGCTGAGATGGGGGAATGGATTGGGCTCTTGGAAAACCATGGCAGTGAGCCTCCTTACATCATACGGGTCGGCTGATAGGACGTTAAGCCCTCCAATATAAACCTCTCCCTCGACAGTGGCGCTGGGGTTGAGGTCTATTAGCCTGTTGATCACCCTGATTAGTGTACTCTTACCAGAGCCAGACGGACCCATTATGGCGAGTATGGAGCCTGGAGTAGCCCGCAAATTTATTCCTTTGAGTATGGGTCTGCCTGAGATGTAGACCCTTAGGTTCCTAACGGTAACCTCTGTTCCATCGGACCTCGCCATATTAGACCTTCACCTCCCTAACCACGAGCCTCACGGCAATGATTAAGCCCAAAACCATCAGTGTTAGTATAAGAGCCGCGCCCCAAGCAACGCTATGCCAGTTCTCGTATGGGGCTAGAGTTAGAGTGAATATCAGGAGGGGTATGGCGTTGCCGGGCTCTAGGAGGCTGGCGGGAGATGTTGGATAGCTGTAGAGTGCTCCTCCGAGTGTGAAAAGTAGTGGTGCGGTCTCGCCAGCAGCCTTAGCGAGGCCTATTAGAATTCCGGCGGCTATCCCCCTCCTGGCTATCCTTGAGGTGACATACCATACGACTTGGGCTTTCTTGAGCCCTATAGAGTATCCGGCCTCTTTGTATGTGGCTGGTACCATTTCTAGAGCGCGCTCCACGTATGTTGATGTATAGGGAAGGAGGACTATGGATAGGGCAACAGCGCCTGCGAGGATGCTGTACGATCCGGTAGAGGTTACTAGAGTGACGTAGACTAGCATTCCTACGAGCACGGTGGGGATCTCCAGCAGGCTATTAGTGAATAGCTTCACTAGACGCGAGAACCGTGAGTGTGGGAATTCAGCTAAGAAGACGGCAGTTAATACTGCTAGGGGGACGCCGAGTACGGCGGATAGTGCCACGAGTATTATTGTTCCCGCTAGTGCCGGGCCAATCCCGCCCTCCAGGCCTGCTCCCGGGGGAGGCGGGGGTTTTACGAAGAAATCTATTCCAGCGCTGGCTATGACGCCCACACCATTTACAGCTACCGACAGCAGTATGTGTGCGATCGTAGCAAACACAAGTATCGCAACTGCTATTGAGAGGGCTGTGAATAGCTGTGACTTCAGCCTTCTAAGCCTATACACGTGCCTTCACCCTGGATAGCATAATAAGGCCTGCTAGGTTGGAGACCAGGCCTAGCAGTAGTAGTATTGCTCCCGAGAACAGTAGGACGCTTTCCATGTAGGGATATAGTGGCGCGTTGTTGAACTGGTTGGCTATTAGCGCAGAGACTGTGTAGCCCGGCGAAAGGAGGCAGTATGGTAGGTTGAAGGCGTTACCGACTACTAGTGTAACGGCTACCGTCTCGCTAGCCGCCCGACCGAAGCCCAGTAGGGCCCCAGCTATTAGGGATGGCTTTATAATTCCTAGCATGATCCTGAAATGCTCATACTTAGTCGTGCCTAAACTCAAGCTAGCCTCCCGGTAGGATAGCGGTATTTGTGTGTAGGACTCTCGGACTACTGCAAAGACGAAAGGAGTTATCATTATCGAGAGGAGGAGGGAGGCTGTTAGGATGTTAAGGCCAGTGTAAGGGCTGCACGCGAATAGTGGAATGAAGCCGAAGTATTTGTTAAGCGGCTGGTATACGTAGTTCAAGAGGAGGGGGGCAAGCACCAGAGCCCCCCAAAGCCCGTACACTATGGTCGGCATGCCAGCCATTACGTCTACCAGGATCGAAATGGCGGATCTGACCCTTAACATCCTTGCCGGTAGGACCTCTTCAGACACGTAAACTAGGCTGGCAGCTATGGGTATTGACGCCATAGTTGCTATCGTAGCAGTCACTAGAGTGCCTAGGAGCGGGGCTAGCAGGCCGTAATCGCTTGCTTCTGGGTCTAACTCGACAGGGCTCCACACGTTTCTTGTTAGCAGTGAGAGGCCGTAGCGCTCAATCGCTGGTAGGCTATTGACTGCTAGTATTGAGGCCAGTAGGAGCACTATGGCGAGCGACGTGCTAGCGAAGGGTAGTAAGGTGTAGTAGAACAGCTTGTCGTGGCGGGGCTCCGCCAATACAGTTTAACCCCTACTGATTATCTCTAGGGCTTTGAGGTTGATCGAAGCAATTTCCTTAGGTATTGGGATGTATCCGGGGATCATCCTATCTTGGCCCTCGGTGTTGATGTACTCTATCCACAGCTTAATAGCTTCAATCTTCTCATCACTGTACTTAGTCCGGAATATGAAGAAGGTGAAGCTAGTTAGGGGATAGCTGTTCTCCCCCTCGGTGTAGATTATGCTATCTAAGGCAGGGCTCCAGTCGTCCAGAGGGTTGTCTGGCAGCTCCTTTAAGGCGTTTAGTGCAGCGGAAGCTATCGTCTCCTCAGCGGGTTTCACGAAATTGCCCTCCCTGTTCTCTAGAAGCGCCATAGGAAGCTGGTTTTCAAGAGCGTAGGACAGCTCGACATAGCCGATACTATAAGGCGTGTTTTTGACTACTTGAGTGACTCCCTCGTTACCCTTACCCCCTATTCCTCGACCAGTCTTGGCTACAGGCCAATCTATAGTCTTACCAACGAGGCTCTCAGGCCACAGCCCCCCTGAGGACTTGTAGAGGTAGTATGTGAACACCTGGGTTGTCCCACTCGAGTCGCTTCTGTACACAACTATAATCTGCTCCTCAGGGAGGTCGATGTCCGGGTTGAGCCTAGCTATTCTCTCATCGTTCCAATAGGATATCTCGCCGAGATAGATCAGTGCTAAGGTTTCTCCGTTGAGCCTCAGCTCTTCATTCAGGCCCGGTAGGTTGTATACAATGGAGACTGCTCCGAGGAGCACTGGCATCTGGAGTACCTCTCCCTCCAGCTTGGACCACTGACTCTTGTCTAGAGGTGGATCAGAGCTGGCGAAGTCTAGCGTGCCCTCGAGGAACTGGGCGACTCCTGAGCCGCTCCCCACAGAAGCATAGTTCACTTTAATCTCGGGGTATTTGGAAGAAAATCCACGAGCCCATTCGTAAACTTGTGGGGCGGCGAATGTTGAACCTCCTCCCTGGATAACTATCTCGTCTTGGCCTCCCCCCCGGAAAGCTAAGAATGCCGCGGCTAGTGCTAGTAGAATTAAGGCGGCGGCAGCTGCGAGAACTTTAGTGTTTAAACCCAAAGTGGGGCACACCAGTTATTGAGCTTCTACACCTGATGGCTATATACCGTTTGGGTTAATAGATTATAATCTATATAGTCTATATAGAAATCTGGGGGTGGATACGATAGTCACGCGAGGATCTTCTCAAGAGCCTCAACCTCTTGAATAGCGTCCTCACCGAGATTCCTTACTAACTCTCCGCGCAAAGTCTTAACACTATACACCATTCCTAAAAGCTGCAGGAGAAAGCCTCCTGCATTTAAGGTACCTAGTCCTATGCTTGTAGCATGAAGTATGGATCCAGCAAGCATTAGCATGGGCCCCTTCCTATACTTCTTGCCAGCGAGAGATATGGTCGAGGATAGGAGGCCAGATATTATCATATTAGCAACTATGAAAATGAATAGGCCTGAAATGAATAGGAGAAGCCCGAACTGGTATACAAGGGTAAATAGACCTACAACTATGAGCGAGGACGATAGAAGGGTTAGATAGCCAGAGAGACCTACAGAGAGGCTTGGCAAGCCTGAGTTAGCGATCCGGCTGATATTGTAGGCTGCCCGCATATCAATGGAGAACTTATAGTTTAGGTATAGCCATACTGCCATGGCTATAAGCACGATCTCCACAGAGAATATAACCAAAGTTAAATCTAAGAAGGATAGTTCACCTAGTGACGTGCCTAGGATGACCGCTGCCTCCACAACGGGAAAAATTGGTGGTAGTATAGCATCCTGAAGTAAAATTTTCTCCATAACAAATATCATAATAGATCCTATAGCCCAAACCATGCCTATAGCATAGCTGAATGTGAGGTATCTAAAGCCTCTATAACATAGAGCGAGAAATACTTGCTTATAGTATTCCGAATCAAGCTTGGAATCCAGGTCCTCCTCAAGCGAGTCCTCTGTCTCGACTACATCATAACCTGCTGTATCTTCTACGGGCTTTTCAACGAGCTCTTGCCGTGTTTTATCCATAAGACAACCCTTTAATACTATTATCAGGCTCCGAATCTGAAAGCACTTTTAGATATGGTTCTCTAGATAAATCCAGGATAGCTTTTAAATCCATCTTCAATTATCAAGTATTTAGTATTTTATTAAGTATTTACGCAAATATATTTATAAAATAAGCATAATAAAATAATAGGAATTAATGTGTGGGGACAATTAGGGCTCATAGGTTCCTTATATCTCTCCATAAACTATAGCTTATAAAGGAACGCGAATCTGGGGACCACCTGCCATCCTCACGTTTAAATGGTTTTTGCAGTTATTTCAGCAAGGGTCTTTACAGGCTCAGGCTTAATCTTCACACTTCTCCCTGAGTGCACGTCTATAACAACAGCCCTCCGAATAAGGCTACCTCTAGGTAGTTTTTGACTGAGTACTGTCATTAGAGGATAGCTACCTGCCTGCCTGGCATAGCACACTCCAGACACACATTCCTCCACCCATAGATCCTTTAGAACTGTGCCTGGCGGGGCAAGCCTCCTTAACATCAACTTATCGAAGTTGTCTCTAACCCATCTAGTGAAAGACGAGGCTAGCTTTTCCCTCTTGTTATTAAGCCCCGCATTCATTCTAAAGGCCCTAACTACTGGTAGCACTAGGATTCTCCTTATGTTTACCCGCCTTACCAGAAGGTTTTCCTCGAGCAGCTTCTCAAGGAAAAGCCTGTTAAGAGTATATGTCTCGCTCGTCTCCCCTGGAAGGCCTAGTATGAAGTTTATCCCTGGGAGGAGATGTGGAAGGCCGCCATTAACTCTTCTGGCTCCGACCTTGTTCACAATCCTAATGGCTTCAAATACTTCCTCGGGGTCTGTATTTAGATTGTTGATCTTTGCAACCCTAGGATCTGCTGTCTCTAGCCCCATAGCGGCAACATCGCCGGGCGTATGATAATTAACTATAACCTTCAACGCCTTTTCAGATGATGAGGGGTATCTTACGATTGTCCCTGGGTTAACGTTGTCGATATGGAGGGTCTGTAGCCTCGGCGCTACACTCCTGATACCGTGGAATAGTTTCTTTAGTACCTCAGGGCTTGGAGGCGGCCACTCCTCCATGTCGAGAGATTTTGAACCGTAAACTAGAATGTCGGCCTGCCTGCCTAGCCTAAAATGCCTGACTCCACTCCAATAGAGCTTCTCTACTTCATCGACTATGGCTTCAGGACTCCTCATTATAGGCCGGCCCCTCAGAGGCTCAACGCAGAAGCTACAGCCTCCCGACACCCACCTAGCGCAACCTCTATAAGTTTCTATCTCTGCAGTAAGGTTGCGGCCCCAGCTGGGGTGCATCTTTACAATCCTAGCACCCCTCGGGGCCACCTTGTCCACAAGTCTATAGTCTTCTCTCACGCGAGACGGGTCAGCTTTCTCCAAGCCGTGGAGTGCCGCCTCGTAGAAGAACTCCTCGACATCGCCTGAGAGTAGGATATCGAAGCCTTCTCTCTTAAACTTCCATGGAGGGTATGCGATAGAGCCGCCTCTAACTCCTAGTCCCCATTTAGCTGCGGGGCCTGCAAGGATCTTGGTGGGACCTTCTATGAGCTTGGCCCAGGTTACCAGTTCGCTGGGCGAAGCAGGAGTTGCCCCTATGTATCTTCCCGGCACCACGACTCCTGCAATAAACACAACGATATCATACTCTGAGGTCTTCTTAAGCCACACCCTACTTTTCCTGAACCTATCTACGTCAATGTAGTCGACTCTAATGGACTTGTCAACCAGCCACAACGCCCCAGCGATGTATCTTGGATAGACATCTATGTAGGGTGGGACCCCTAGACCACCAGGCTCGTCGTTATATCCATCAACTATTAAAATCCTTCCCGGCCGCAACTCCTATCTACCACGATAGCTTAGATGGCTGTCTATTTTGGTCTTATCTAGTGAAGCCTCTCTTGATAATTTATGCCTGAGATCCCATATAGCTAGGCCTAGATTATTATAGTGGGCTGGGCCTCTCCCTGACTGGCGCAGGCTATAGGGCCCCTAGGTATTCCTCTATCTTCTTCTCAACACCCTTCAGCATATCTAAGACCTCGGATGCCTCTGGATCTGTGAGAACACGTCTCCCTCCCCAAAACGATTTCATCGGCTCCCATCTGGGTATGACGTGTACGTGGAAATGAAAGATAACTTGGCCCGCATACTTCCCACTATTTGTTAGAACATTTACAGCGGGAGCGCCCAGCTCGTTCCGGAAGTAGCTAGCTATAGCTGAGGCCGCAACCCACACCTTTGCGGCCACTTGTGGAGGAGTGTCGTGGACGCTCTCGTAATGATCCTCAGGTATCACTAGGGTGTGGCCCTTAGAGACAGGGTACTTGTCGAGAAAAGCCACTATACTCCTCCCCCTGTAGATTGTATAAGACTTCTCGATACCTCTCGCTATCCCACAGAATATGCAGCCCTCCACCACTCAGCCCCCATTCCTACCACGGCGTGAGTATTCTAACCGTTAAATCGATATAGGTCCTCGGGCATAGCTCTATTTGCCCCGAGTCTTAACCACTCTCTTGGAGGGTGGATGCTGTTGGAAGATGAAGAGCTGAGGGAGATATTGAAGAGGAAGGCTGCAAGGATTATAGCAGAGTCTGAGACATGCTGCAGGGTGAAGTTGGGTGAGGGGGTCTACGATATTGTAGAGCCCAGCGAACTCAAAGAGATAGTAGAGTCGTGTAGAGCTGTGTTTGCATTCTTCTACACCCCCAACTGCCCTTACTGTAGAGCTCTTAAGCCAGTGTTCGAGGAAGTAGCCCTATACTTTAGAGGGCGGGCAGCCTTCGTCTCGGCAAACCTAGCCAGGTTTCCATTCATGTCTGAAGCTCTGGGGATTCTTGGCACTCCTACAATAATCGTTTTCGTGGGGGGCAGGGAGGCTGGAAGGCTTGCAGGACTAGTGCCGCCAGAGAGGTTAGAGATGATAGTAAGGGATGTTGTAGAGAAGGTAGGGTGCTAGAATGCCTGTTCAACTGCAGGATATAGCTACGTCTATCGTGCTACTCTTTATTGTTCTTGACCCTATAGGCGTGTCTCCGTATGTGGCCTCTATTGTCTCGAGGTCTCCCGAGGAGAGAAGGCTTTCCATTATAAGGCTTGCTATAGCCAGCGCTGGAGTGATACTACTCGCCTTCACACTAGTAGGAAGGTTTATACTGGGTCTGCTGGGTGTTGATAGGGGAGAGTTTATGATAGCAGCAGGCGCACTCCTACTAATATATGCTACTGCAGACTTGTTCGAGGTTAAGATCGGGTATTCTGAGAGTAGTGAAGAGGTCGCGATTTTCCCCTTAGCCACACCACTCCTAGCTGGCCCAGGAGCAATAGCGACTTCCATGTACATCGTTGAGACGTATGGTTTGGTCGCTGCACTAGTAGCAATACTAGCTAACCTAGCTCTATCATACCCTATATTAGCTGGTAGCTCGAAGCTAGTAGCCGTCCTAGGAAGGCACGGATCCCTATTGATTGGAAAGTTCACAGCATTCCTAATGGTAGGCTTCGCTGTATCAATTATATTCGAAGGCCTCGAGTACAGGGGCTTCCTACCATAAATCCCTTGAGAAAGTTAAGTCTTACGCTGGCCTGCAGGAGCGAGGTATGCAACCATGAATCATGGGGTTGGAGCGATACTCAAGTCCCTCCCCGGCATTAGCTGCCGAGAGGAGAGGCTCGTGGCGGAGGAACATACGGCACAGCATCTCAGGGAAAGAGGGCTGATGGTGGTATCTACGCCTAGCCTCCTCCTATTCGTTGAGATAGTCGCCAGGAAATGCCTGGACTCGAGGCTACCTGAGGGGTGGGTAAGTGTGGGTGTCGAGGCTCTCATTAAGCACCTGGCTCCTGCGATGGTAGGCTCTAAGCTAGCGATCGTGGCTGAACTTGTCTCAGCCCGTGGTAGGCGTGCAGTTTTTCTAGGCAGGGTTTTGCGGAATGATGGAGTGTTGGTTTCGGAGGTTTACCATGAGAGAAGGGTGGTTAGGCTCGAGGACCTCATCGAGAGGGCTGGAGCTGTCGTCAGAGAATCTAAATAATATCTACCCATTTGGATTTCGCGATTCCCACGTCCCGGAGGGGCTCCTCGAACCAACAGTATCCAAAGATAAAGCTCTACCACCCCTACACCAAGCTGTGGGAAGGGGCCGGGATGGCAGCGCTCTACAGGATCATATCCAGAGGACACATACTAGTGGTGGTCGCGTGGTTCGTAATCACAGCTCTAGCTATACCACTAGCCCTCAGCTTAGACGAAGTGACGGAAGTCGAGTCCAGGTCCTTCCTCCCTGAAGAGGCGGAGAGCAGGAAGGCATTGGAAGAGTTTACCAGGATTATGGAGGAAGCCTCTCCTGGAGACGCGGGGATTGCGATTCAAGGTGCGATTGCGTCGTCAACGGCTCTCATTATAGTTGAGGAGCTGCCTTCTGAGCTGTCTGTCGAGTCCTACGAGGACCTCAGAAGCTGGTATACTACCTTCAGATCGGAATACTATTCGCTGTCTTGGATAGACCTTGTCGATAGAGGTGTACAAAACGCTACTAATGACTTGAAGCCTGCTCTCCTCGAGATGGTTGCCGCCTATCAAGGAGGAGTGGAGCTGTGGAAGTCTTACAACGACGTCGTCGAGTCCCTTAAGCCCCTTCAGGACTCTGTGGGCTCCATGACGCTCCTGGTCAGGGAGGTGGACCTAGCTTACTCCCAGTTAGTTGGAGAGTGGGCCAGTCTGGTGCAACTATCTGAAGGTATGTCTTCAGCAGCCGAGCCAATTGGATATGTGTGTCTAGAGCTAGGCCCTAGCTTCTCCAAGACGTATTTCGACATAGTTAGGATAGAAGCCATTCTAGAAGAGTATACTGACGCCTATGAGGAAGGGTTGGACGGATTAGATCTGACTGTTGTCGAGCTTCTGACATACCTGCCAGAAGCTGGGATAAGTAGCGTTGACCGCGGGATGGTTATATACGTGTTTAATAATGTAGTGGCTATGGGAGGACCTGAGAGGTTTGACAACACTGTTGCAGCTGACCTAGCATACCAGCTTATACAGGCTCAGCAGCCGGATAACCCGGAGATCACTGCCGCGTACTATGCGGTTTGGAAGGGCGCTGTGGCTGGGCTAGGAGACTTTAGGTTACCAGTCAAAGCCGACCCTAAGGCGGGCCAGCTAGAGCTCCTAGACATCCTAAGCGAGGTCGAGGATGAGGCGACGCTTCAGGCTAGCCTCCTAATCTCCGATAGAATCATATCATCAATAGGTGATCAGACGGCTAGGCAGGCCATTGAGGCGTTCATAGAGGCTTACCTAATGTCTGGATGTCCAAGCGAGTTAGGCCTCCTTAAGGTAGAAGTATTGGCGTCACTACTAGAACAGGGGGGCCTCCCGCGTGGTGTGGCGGAGGCTCTAGCCACAAACGTAGTTTCCGGAGACTATGAAGGGTATAAGCAGGCCGCAGCTCAGGCGGCCTCAACGCTTGCCCTACTTGAGGCTGGAGACCAGGCTGAGGGTTTAGACCCGAACACTCTCGCTAAGGTTATTCTCGAGTTAGATCCAGATGGCGAAGGGGCTCTTTATAATAGTGAGGACCTCGCTAGGGAGGCAGTGGTTAGACTTATATCTGTGCAGCTAGGGATATCTGAGGGGTCCTCACAGCTTCTGGTTGAGGGCCAAGTTGGGCTGGCTGCCCTTGAAATCCTACGTGTAAATACCCCCCCTGAAGCCGAACCACTACTCGGGGTTTTGTTCCAGCCGGAGCCGGCAAAATCTGAAGAGGAGGTGTTGGAGCGGATAAAGGAATTCCTAGAACAGCAGGCCACGGAAAGGGTTGGCGATCCCGAGCTAGCTGGGCTCCTGGCGGAATCTGCCTTAGTAGCCTATAAAGAGGGTGATGTGGAGGCCGGTCTCGAGGGGCTCGTTGAGCCTATACTTAGGGAGGTTGTTGAGGGTGTTCTAAATGAGGTTAAGGGGGTTCTAGTTGCCGAGGACCTGAGGGGCTTCCTCATCCTGTTGTTCAATGAGGAAGACTATGATGAGGTGGTCAGGGCTCGGGAATCTGTTGCGGAGGGGGTTAGTGAGGCTCTTGGCGATAGTGTGGAGGTATTGCTGGGCGGGGATATTGTTGTTGATACTGAGTTGAGGGAGGCGATCACTGAGGACCTCAGGAGGAGTGACATGGCTAGTGGCCTCCTAGTGCTAGCCATCCTGGCGGCCGTCCTCGGCACTATCCTAGGGGTTTTCATGCCCTTCGTGGGGATAGGAGCTGGGCTTGTCGTTGCTATGGCAGCTGTATACCTATTGGCGTCTAATGGTATGATTGACGTGACCAGCCAGGCGAGGGCTATAATGTTCACCACAGGCCTAGGGCTAGGGATAGACTACTCGGCCTACGTCGCTAGGAGGTTTAGGGACAACCTGAGGGGGTCTCGAGGCGCGTGGGAGGCTGCAGGGAAGGCTGCTGAAGAGAGTGTTAGGCCCGTACTGGCTGGAGGGGTGGCGGCTGGGACAGGGTTCCTAGCGCTAAGCCTTGCCTGGGATTTCCCCTTCATACAGAGCATAGGCTATACTGTGCCCGTAGCTATAGCTTCAGTCGTTATTGCGAGCCTCACGCTCACACCAGCGATTTTAGCGCTGATAGGATGGTCTGGACTCCTGTGGTTCCCCAGCTGCCCCTACAGGAAGTACGCCCCGGGAGCCAGGCTCTTCTCAAATATAGTATCAGCTCTCTCCAGGATTTCGCCTATACTTCTCGTGCTGGTCCTCGCGGCCGGCTTCTCAGGCATCTACTATTATGCTTTCGGCTTCAAGGGGGAGTTTGACTTGCTGTCCAACATGCCTGAGGGCAGCGAGGTCTATGAAGCCTACCTAACTCTGACCACGGCTTACAACCCATCCCGGCTGTTCCCGCAATACATCGTAACCGAGTCTAGGGAGACGGCTATGGTGGTAGCCTCAGAGCTGGAGGCGCTGGAGTGTGTTGAGGCTGCAGAGCCCTACGATAGGGCGGTGTTGGTATATGTTGCTGGCAACCCGCTCTCCACGGAGGCGGTGGACTGTATCGAAGAGGTTCGCAATGCTGTGAAGGAGATCGATAGAGGTGGTTTGGTAGGGGGCTCCGCAGCTATAAATCTAGATTTGAAGGAGTTGTTGTATGAGGCATTCTACACGAGGGTCCTCCCTGCAGCAGTCATCCTAGTATTTATAGTTATGTTCGTTTTCTATGGTAGCCTCCCTGCAGCCATCGCAGGCATCCTCAGCATAGGCTTCTCTGCAGGCTGGGCTATCTCAATATCAGACGTAGCCTCTATAGCCCTAGGCTTCAGCCCGCCATGGTTCCTGCCCGTGATCGTTGTTGCAGCTCTCATGGGAGTGGGGATGGATTACATAAGCTTCTACGTCAATGCTGCACGGGAGAAGTATCTCTCCGGGGAGCGTAAATACTATGTGAAGGCAGCTGAAGCCGGCTCCGGCCTGGTGATAGGCTTGGCACTCATAATGGCGTCAGCCTACGGAGGCCTGATGATAAGTAAGGTTGAGTCCCTCAAGGTTGTAGGAATGAGTCTTTCCATGGGCGTGTTCCTCGCAGGCCTCTCCGCCTCCCTACTTATAATACCACCCGCTATGGCGCTCCTCGGAAGGAGGTTCTGGTGGCCCTATCTCTCTGGGGTGAAGGGCGGTTTTGAAAAGACAGTCAGAGGACAAGAGAGTTGATGGAGTGTTCTTTGACTTCCACACTCATCTTCCATACTGGATAAGAGACCCGGCTAGGGCATGCGAAAGGCTCCTCCTAGAGGAGATCAGCGCGGGCTCGACTGGCGCTATAGTCATAGGTGTAGACGCCAGTGTCGAGCTGGTGACGTCTAAGATTAATGCGAAGACGATTCTGGATGCTGCTATGGAGGACTTCGACCTGCTCGCATTCCAATCCATAAGCTACCTAAATCGTATGGTCGTGGAACCCGAAAAGTTCCTAGAGGAGTTTGTAGGTGACTTCTACCGCCATAGGAGGGGGCTTGAGGACCTGGTCAAGTGTGCTGAGATCGAGCCTGAATTTTTCCATCTCGTAGTCTCCAACGTTCCTGGCGAAGAGAGGAGAATAGCAGAGCTAGTCAGGAGTGATGAGAGGATATTGGGTGTGAAGATATTTCCCACATTCCATATGACCCGCCCCGACAGCAAGAGGCTAGACGAACTATACAAAACGGTTCAATCGGTCGGAGGGCTTATAGTAGTCCATACGGGATGCGATCCAGGCCCTTGGGAGCTAACAAAACTATGCATGGACGCTAACCCGAAGTATGTGATAGGCCCTGCTAAAAAGTATCCAGATTTAACATTCGTCATAGCCCACCTAGGGTCCTATAGCGCGCTCAAGCCTGGAATCTTCTTCAACGAAGCATTGAAGGCGTTGGAGCTGGAGAACGTGTATAGCGATACTAGTGCGGCTGACCCATTCTTCGTCTCCCTGGCTGTCAAGGAGGGCTTCGAAGACAAGCTAATGTTTGGCACTGACTTCCCCTACGTAATGGGATACGGTGTCTCTGACGTGCTACGAGAATTCCTTTCTCTTAACCTAGAGGGTAAGATTAGGAGCAAGATCCTTATGCAAAACGCGTTGAAACTCCTATCCAAGCTCCCCCGTGGGAGGGTGTAGGAGTCTAGCTGACAGATTTAGGTTATCATGAAATCTTTAGGAGGACTTCGAATTGTAGTTATATTACCAGTAGCAGGGCTAGACCAGCGGCTATCGATGCAATCCTTAAGACCGGATTTCTATGGATCCCGCCCAGCCCAAGCACAACTAGGATTGTGGAGATGCTGACCTGAATGACTGCTAGCACTTGCCTGGCGCCCGGCTCTATTACTAGGTCTGGCTTGACGAATACAGCAGCCATCAGTATGAAGAGCGGGATGGAAACCCTGAGGCTCTCCATCATAGTCTGGAAGAAGCTGGCTCCAGCTATTCTGCTGGTCACGGCAGCTGTAACGCTAGTTGGGGGGCTTAGCTCGCTCATGACGCCCAGGAAGAAGGCGTAGAAGTGTATTATCCAAGGGTTAATGCCTGCCTGGAGCAGGTAGGGCCCTATGACCACGACTGTTAGAATGTAAGTCACAACGGGCGGCAGGCCCAGGCCTACGAGGTAGCCGAATACGAAGGCCAGCCCGACCAGTAGTACTATGTTGCCACCCCCCATCTCCAGCAGGAGGAAGCCTACTCTTGTTGGTATGCCAGTGATTGTCATCAAACCGGTCATAACTCCCAGTGCTGAGAGGAGGATTGTGATATCGGTGACGAAGCCTACGAAGGCTGTGACTATGTTCTCTATTCTCTGAACAATCAGGCGGTAGAGTTTTCTGAGGCTTCTGGCTTCAGCCGCATCTATGCTAGCGAGTAGTGCGAGAAGTAGGAGGGAGGACTGCAGTGCAGCGTATGCTGGATAATCCCTCCTTACCCCCATGAGGAAAATGAGGAGGAGTACTGAGGCGAGAAGGCTCGCGGTTTTGGCAACGTCGACGCGCCTCACTGACCCCTCGAGAGAGGTGGTGGTTTGCCCCTTCATGAGGGTTAGTGATACGACGAACACGGCCGCAGCAACGCCGAGATAGTAAACTATGGCTGGAGCCCAGCCCCTAGCGATAACGTCGAAGTAGCTCACTCCAAGATAGTCGGCCATCACGAAGGCGCTTATACCCATAATCGGGGGCATCAGTTGCCCCCCGATGCTAGACGCGGTCTCTATGGCGGCAGCCTTTACAGGAGGGACTCCAGCCCTCTTCATTAGGGGGATAGTAATGCTACCCGTGGAGGCCGCGTTGGCGGCGCCACTTCCACTCACCATAGCTATTACCATGCTCCCGATAACAGCGGCTTGGGGAACAAGCTCCCTCCGCCTTCCTAGAGTTGAAATCACCAGCCTTACTATGCTCTCCACCGCGCCGAAGCTCTGGGCTATGCTGATGAATAACATGAACGCTCCTATCAATGTGAGGCTAAGCTGGGAGAGCTTTTCGAAGACGCCTGTCTCGAACTCTACGCTCATAGCAGTAACAATCCTCTCAGGCCTTATTCCAGGGTGGTCAAAGGGGTAGGGAGCCCAGCTCCCATTAAGTGTGTACAGCAGTAGTAGGGCGTTGAGGGCGAAGATAGCCCTGTATTTGAGGAATGTTGCAATCATTACCATGAGGAAGGCGGAGCCTCCGACTAGGATGTCTGCAGTGTTGTAAGATCCGAATCTTATTGTGTTGAGCTCTTCAAACTCTGTAACAATATAGTAGGAGATAACTGCTGACAGAGCGAATGACAACAATACGAATAGGGCGTTCATAGGCTTGGGAAGCCTTCGGACCGGGCCGCCATCAAGGTACATAATCAGCAATGCCACGGATACTGATAGAGGAACATAGATGGAGGCGAGTAGAATGGGGCCTCCGCGCCCAGAGTAATAGTAATAGAGGAGTCCTAGTGTATAGATGATAGAAACCAAGACTAGCAGACGCCTGGCCCATATCCCACTTTTACTCAGGGAATCCTCGCCCAAAACAGACACCTCATCGGCATAACTATCCGGATTGCTTCAACTCCTGGACAACTGCACCTCATATCCACTACCAAGCTAGCCCTCCCTGAAAATCAGCTTAAAACACTAAAAAGGGGGTGTTTGTGAGTGGGGTGACCTCACTTGAGCTTGAGGCCCTAAAAATACCCCTACTCCTAGGATGCGATCTTCCACTCGTCCTTCCAAGCACCCATCTCCTTCAGGAACTTTGCAAGCCCTGGGTGGACGGGCACTAAGTCTGCTAGAGACTCTATAGCCTGAACCTGGAAGCCCACGAAGTCTTGCTTGAGCTGGCTGAACGCTGGGTCTAACTCAGCTAGGGTGTCAATGTTCTCGTACACAGCCTTTATCAGAGTGTACACAGTGTCCTCGTCTAGGTTGAGGCCCACGTGAAAGCCGTAGAAGATCCTAACTCCTGTGAACTCCTCTGCGCCAACGTCCTCTGGGAACACCTCCGAGCTGACTGTGGCTACCGGTATCCCGGCCTCCTTTAGCTTCTCCACCTCTTCAGGACACGGGTTCAGTATAACCAGGTCCGTCTGGGCGAGCATGTTCTGTATCCAAGGCGCCACACTCCTCTCGCCGGTAACGTAGATTCCAGTAGCCACTATGTCACCCCTCTGGAGTGCCGTAGCCACGGCTTCGAGATCTAGCTCTACATGCTCGTAGCTGATGCCAAGAGCGTCGAGAGCCTTTCTTAAGGCTGTTCCTGTGTCCCAGCCGAGAGGCAGGGTGAAGACTGGCTTGCCGTCTATGTCTGCCCAGCACTTGAACTCGTCTGCCCTATCTTTGGGTACAGCGAGGCCTATATCGATAGTGAAGACCCAGAGTGTCTGGACTGGGAGCCTGTCAGCCTCGAAACCCTCGAAACGCCCTGTCTGTGTGTACATTTCTCTGAAGGCGATGTCGGCGCCATAGGCTCCGTCGAGGTCGCCCTTCGCGAAGCCTTTCATGCTGGCTATAGCTCCTGACTGCGGCTCTACTACTATCTCTATGTTTGGAAGCTCTTTGTTTATTACTTGTGATAGTGTTGTGAGGGCTTTGTAGCCGCTGGACCCTACCCTAGAGGTCCCCCACCTTATAACCATCTTCTCGGTAGTCTCCCTTTCTTCCGGGGTCGTGGTTGTCTCCTCTGGCGTAGTGGTTTCTGGCTCTTCTTGGCCTCCCATTATGAGGAAGGCAGCCGCTATTACTATGACTGCAATGACTATGGCTCCCGCGATCATAATATTTCTGTTGGTTGCCAATCTAAGGCACCTCCCAAGGTCTTGAGTCAATATTAATCGTTTCGGTATGTAGGATTATTTAACTGTGGCAACATTGACAGTGGAATACTTGCCTAGAGCCATAACTTAATATTTCAAACAAAGAATAATAATAGGTGCATCTACACGAGCTAGGATAATTAGGTCTTGCCCGGCAGGAGCCCCAGGCTTCCCACCCTTAGTACTCCCTCAAAACTATCATCGTGTAGGTTGATGCCACGCCATTTATGCCTCTGATGAAGTCTATAAGAGTGTTTATATCGTCAACCCCCCTAGCCCGTGCAATAGCCACGATGTCGTACTCACCCGTGACTTCGACCACCTTCTCCACGAATGGATGCCTTGATATCCCCCTGCTGACTTCAGGAACTGGTATGGGGCTCTTTGTCTTAACCAGGATGATAGCCCTCATTTCTCCGGGCAGGACGTAGTCTAGTGTGAACCTTTTTATAACCCCTTTGTCAACTAGTCTTTTGACTCTCTTCCTAACAGCTCCTTCAGTCAAGCCTAGTTCTCTCGCGATAACTCTGAAGGGCGTGCGAGAATTATTCTTCAGAATGCCTATCAGCTTAATATCTTTTTCATCTAGCCTTGCACTCCTATTCACTGGGTAACCACCGTCCCGCGGCCGCCCCTTAGCAGCTCAGGTATGGGCTTGCTGCCTATAACGGCTATCGGTGCTCCCTCGCTGACTGCTCTCCTAGCCATTTCGAGCTTTCTGTTCATTCCCTCCCCCACGCTCTCCAAGACCTTGGGAGCGTCTTCTACTCTAACTCTCTTGAGGACCTCGCCGTCGACAATAACGCCGGGCACATCTGTTACCATGACTAGGGGCGCCTTTATAGCTGCTGCGATCTTGTAGGCCATCTGGTCTGCATCTACGTTCAAGGGAGTCGGCGACCCTTCTTCCCCTGTGGGGCTGAAGGCTATAGGGCTAAGAATGAGGGCGTCTACACTGCTGAGAATCCTCATTATCATATCGCTATCAACGTTGGTGATCCTACCGGTATAACCCCCGTCCACTACTTGCATCCTCCCCTTTTCATTAATAATGACGACTCTATCCTTCCTCCTAGCCTTAATTATTCCAGAGTCTAGGCCAGTTAGGGATAGGGAGGCGACTCCCTTCTCAGCCAAGGAGATCTGTATCTTCTTGGCGATGAGGCCGGACATAACCATGACGTATACCTCCAGCTCCTCTCTACCCGTATACCTACTCCTGAACCCGCTAGGATGTCGAAGGTATCGGGGCTTGATTCCAAGCCTCCCCATTATCGTGTCGACGATTCTACCTCCGCCATGGACGATGATAGGCTTCCAGCCATTACTCACCAGCTGTTGGATATCGCTTGCCACAGAGTCTAGATCTTCGCTAACCACTCTACCTCCAATTTTTATGACGCAGTAGCCCAAGCCTGTTAACCCCCCGGTTTACGGCCTAATAGGTGGGACTAGAAGCCCTTCACCCTCAGGCCACCCCATAACCAGGTTCATAGACTGTATTGCCTGGCCCGCAGCACCCCTCACGAGATTGTCTATCGCTCCAAACCCTGATACCCTGGCAACCTCCTCCTCCAGCGAGAATCCAACCTCTGCGAACTCGCTTCCAACAACGTTCTTAACGTCTGGCGGCTCTACAGCGATACCAGGCCTCATGGGCTTGAGCCTGATGAATTGCTTGCCTCGGTACACAGACATGTATGCCCTGGCGAGGTCCTCAAACGACAATCCGTCCCTGAGCCATCCGTGGACACTGGCGAGAACCCCCCGGACTGATGGTATGGCGTGTGTTATCATAGACAATCTAGGCGTCCAGCCTAGCTCGTCCTCAAGGAAAGCTCTGACTTCCCAGACGTGCCTATGACCCCATGGGGAGTAAGGCCTCACTGAACCTTCTCTAACAGGGTGGTGAGACCACCTCGAGGGCTTTCCTCCAGCCTCGCTGCTCGATGCCTTAACATCTATCACGACACGATCCTCTACTAGACGGTGTATCGCTAGAGGAGCCAATGATAGTATGGAAGCCGTGGAGTTGCAACCAGGAATTGAGACTAGCGGGGCACCTCTAATCTTATCACCCACTAGCTCTGGTATGGAGAGCCTCGCCTTGACTAGTAGGTCTGGCCTGGGGTGTTCGGCCTTGTATATCCTCATATACAGGTCGGGATCCTTGAATCTATAGTCAGCACTCAAGTCCACCACCCTAACACCACTGTCAACTGCCTCGCCCACCAGCCGGGCCCCCACTCCGTGGGGGAGTGCGTTGAAGAGTACGTCAGAGTCTAGAACCTTCGATTCTTCTAGGCGCGAAAACCTCAATCCCTGGTAGAAGCCCTTGAGGTGCGGATGTGCTGTGTGGATAGGCCTACCCGCGAATTCTCTGCTGGTGGCAGCAACCACCTCTACCCTTGGGTGCACGGCCAGCAGCCTAAGTAGCTCGCCACCCGTCATTCCCGAAGCACCAAGAATGGATACGCGGAGCTCAGTCAATGCCGTAGCCTACCTCCCACACCCCCAACAAAAGTTTCTGATCCGCATCTCATAATAACTCCTACACCCATTCAAGACTTTAGTACGTATATGTTACTATAGTGTTCAATTAATACGTACTAATTAGATATTCAGTCAGTACGTCTACAACGCACTGGGATGGTGAAGAGGTTATGGAGAAGGCCCTAAAGCACAGGTGCCCAGTATGCGGTATGGACGTAGATGTACCAGCCGACTACATGCCCGGAGAGCTAGTCGAGCATGAGTGCGGTGTTGTGCTGGAGCTTGTAGAGAATGGGGGAAGGCTTCAGCTCAGAGTTTTTGGAGGAGTTGAAGAGGACTGGGGGGAGTAGAACTAGTTGTCCCAAGGCCCAACAGTACTCTTCACCTATGATATTTTGAGGGAAGATGAGAAGCTCCTGCTAAGAGCACTAAAGGAGCTAGCGAGAGTTAACCCTATACACATCCCATCGACCCCCCTGCAGATTGGAAATCCGAATAGAGTAGCGGCTGATATAGCCCTAGTTAGGGGTGTTAGCGGCAGGACAGCCCTTTACGGCGCTATTGCTGTAGAGAGCTGGGGTATTAGATCCATCAACACTCCTGAATCAATAATGGCGGCTTCGGACAAGGCATACACACACTTAAGCCTCTCCCGGAAGGGAGTCCCCCAGCCCAGAACGCTGGTCTCGACTGACCCGCAAGCTATACCAATGGCCGTAAGGGATATAGGATACCCTGCCGTGGTGAAGCCGGTTAAAGGTAGTTGGGGGAGGCTCGTCAACATGGTTCGCGACGAGTTCGAGGCTCAGCTAGTGGCTGAGCACAGGTCTTATCTAGGCGTTGATCTACGGGCGTCTATCATACAAGAGTATGTGGAGAAGCCGGGGAGAGATATCAGGACCTTCTGCGTGGGTGGAGAGGCCCCCGCTGGCATCTATAGGGAATTGTCTGGAGGCTTTGCCACCAACATTGCTCGAGGAGCTAGGGCGTCTCCCGTGAGGCTTGACAGGGAGCTTGAGGACCTCACACTGAGGAGTTGTGAGGCGGTTGGTGTCGAGGTTGGGGGTGTGGATATCGTTGAGGACCTCCGCGGGGGTTACGTTGTGCTAGAGGTGAATCCCGTTCCTGAGTTCAAGACTACTCAGAGAGTGACCGGTGTTGATATGGCTGGTATTATAGCTGGCTATGTCGTCTCGTCGGCGAGGAGGTAGCTGGGGATGGAGGCAGGCGGTGCTCTCAAACTCATTAGGTTCTATGGGTTTAGAGGGCTTAGGATAGCGAGGGGGAAGGGCCAGTATGTGTGGGATGTCGATGGAACTAAGTACTTGGACTGCCACGCGGGTCATGGAGCCGCATTTCTCGGCCATTCTAGGGAAGAGATTGTGAAGGCTATGGTAAGGCAGTCCGAGGAGATAATTTCCTTATCATCATCCTTCTCCACCCCAGCGTTGGAAGACGCTATCGACTCCTTCACCAGAATTGCCCCTGGCTGGTCCAAGGAGGTGGTTTTTATGAATACAGGTACTGAGGCCGTAGAGACTGCTCTCAAGGCTGCGTGGAGGTATACGAGACGCGAGAAAGTAGTCTCATTCGTAGGGGGCTTCCACGGGAGGACGCTTGGTAGTTTGAGCGCGACATGGAACCCCAAATACAGGGCTGGCTATCCGATCCCGAAAGTAGCAACTTTCCTCCGCTTCAACACAGACCCATCCGAGATTAGCGGCAAGATCCCGAGGGACACGGCGGCAATCATAGTGGAGCCTGTGCAGGGGGAGGCGGGCGTCATCCCGGCTCGCGAGGAGTTCCTGAAAGCT
>WANT01000018.1 GCA_015521685.1 Aeropyrum sp. | reverse complement strand
TTCTCGCCTTCTCTCCTCGGACTGTGAGGTCGAATATCTTCAGGAAGCCTCCCTCAATCTTTAGGCCCTCTGTGACGCCCGACTCGTCGTGGATGTACACCTCGACCTTCCTAAGCTGTGCTAGGAGCTGGGCTGCGGTGTATAGTGCTATCGAGACGGCCCTCGCCCCGCCCGTGGGGTCTGCTACTATCATTGTGTATGCTCCAGTCTTTAGGTAGTCCTTCATAGAGTCCAGCATAGTGGCCGCCATCCCCCCAATACCATCTGCCGGGTCTACGCCCACAAGCCTCTGCTCGCTCAACCCTATCCTGTGGGCGAAGGCGGAGAGGTTCTGGAAGGCTGTCTTGACTGCGTGGACTATGGGTGAGAGGCTGTAGGCTATGAGTACGTCGGCGGCGTCTCCGTGGTATGTTGATAGGGTTCTCAGTGCGTAGTTCTCGTGGAACCCTAGTGTTAAGGCGAATAGCCTGCCAGCCAACCCGCTTCACACCCTAGCCGCATCATCCAGCTGGTAGGCCGGATTCCATGTTCCACTTATGATATAGATGGCTATTCAATAGTAATTTGTAGGGTTTTTCGGTGTATATTCGTTTTAAAGGGAATACATCCATACATTCCTATGGGAAGCCTGATGAACCAAAACGGCGGCAACACACTCCTCATAGCCACAATGGGCTTCACAGTAGACTTCATTATAAGAAGGATAGCAGACATCAAGCGTGAAGAGAACGTACACAGGCTAATGGCGGTAGGCCTAGACGCTGGAGACGGCATGTGGAGGAGGGTGGAGCAGACCTACAGCCTGCTCAGCACCTACCTAACCAGCATAAACGTGGAATCAAGCCTCCACCGCCTCGAGATTACCCCCACCCTAATACCGGAGGCCAGAGACATCATAGCCCTAGGCCTGGCCGAGGCTGGTGAGGGGGACGTCGAGCTATTCCTAACAGGAGGCCCACGGATGCTAGTAGTAGCAATGCTACTCGCGGCCATGAGCCTCCGAGGCTCTGAGGCGAGAAGGATAAGGGTCGTCAGCTACGGAGAGGGGTTCCCGGGATCCATAAAAGCCAGACTACACCACATCACAGTCCTACACAGGCTGGACGACAAGTCCAGGGCAATCCTAGAAGCCCTCAGAGAGGGAAGCCGCACACCCGACGAGTTGAGGAGGAGAACGGGCCTCAAGAGGAGCACGCTCTACATGAAGCTCGAGGACCTCAGGAGGGAGGGGTTGATAGTATCAGAAGGTAGAGGGAGGTGGAGCGTCCACCCAGACCTGGTCAACTATCTATAGAGTCCAATTTAATTGGACAAAAAGTCTACTAAAACCTGGAATTTACAGGTAATACTAACTCTATAGGATTTACCTTAAGTCCAAAAAATTTAAATACTAGCAAGCCTCGTATACAAAGATCGGTGCCCGCGGGATGGGCAAGGGCGGATCCTACCTAGACCCCCTAGTAGAAGTCTTATCCTACTTTGTCGCGAAGAGGAACTACGGCTACGTAGACATACTAACCAACGCTCTAGACCGGATAACAGTCCTCGAGGCCATCATAAACGCGATAAGAGACTTCGAGGCCGACTGCGCCAGCGGTAGGCCGCAAAGTGAGGACATCCGCTGCCCAGAGATACCTCCCGAGAAGCTATCACAGAGCGTCGAAGAGTTCCAGAGTAAGATTGAGGGTCTTTCCGGGGCCCAGCTAATGGAGCTAGCCCGAAGCCTCTCTCTAAGAGCCCTAGCCAGGGGCGGCATGCTGCGCAAGGTGGGGACTTCGGGGGAGTCGGCGGCTAGCTAGGGAGGTGAGCAGTGGTGTCGGTTAGCCTTTCTCTATCTATGAGGGTTCTCGTCAACCTAGAGAGCCTTAATATGGCTGAGTCTATTGGAAACGTTACCAGACATAGGAGGGCTCCCGTAGTCATAGAGGATAACGGCAGATACAGGCTCATCTATGTCCCAGTCGTGAGCGGTATGTCGCTAGCACACCACTACCAGGTCCATCTGGCCAAGGCTGCCAGCAAGATGGGGTTGAAGGTCACCAGGATGAGTCTGCTAGGGTATTTCATGAAGTTCTCCGACGACAACATAATAAAGAACCACTATCCAGAGGTTCACGGGAAATTCAACAAGAAGAATCCGTGCGAGGCTGAAAGAACTATAGTCTCCGAGTGTGTAGTCGGCGATATAGGAGGCTTCCTTTATACAGACGGCCTCGTCAAGAGGACCAGCAGGTTCAGCTTCTCATACCTAGCACCCACCCTAGACTCGCTGGAGGACGGCGCAGCGGGAGCCTACCCACAGCTACACGTCAGATACACTCCAGAGGCGAGGAAGGGAGAGCAGGCACTGATATATGTAGATAACGCCAGCGCCCTCTACACCCTAAGCTTCCTACTAGAGGCCGACAAAATATCGAAGCTCGACGTATGCGCCTCCCTGGGACAAAAGCCAGACGACCTTGGAACCGCTGAGAGGGTCAAGAGGTTCGAAGCAGCAGTGCAGGCCCTAATAGCCATGCTAGGCAACCTAGGCTTCGGAGCGAAGAGGACCAGGAGCCTCCCCCACTGGAAGGTTGAGAGCGCTGTTGTCGCTGCAGCCAAGGGGGTTGCCCCCTTCGTTGCCTCGCCAGGACACAGCAAAGACTACATACAGGAGACTGCTAAGAGGATGGCAAGGCAGAGGGATGCAGGCAGCCTGGAGGAAGGCTTCATAGCATACTATGGTCAAGGAGTGGAGGCTGAGGGGTCGAGTATGGCAACACTGGAGGAGGCGATACTGGAGGCGGCAGAGTGGGTTAGGGCTAGGCTACTGAAGGGTGGTTAGCGGGCCTTGAACCCAGTTTTTCTACACGCCAAGGTAAAGCTGCACTGGGGGTTCATATCGCGCCAGCCAGGGGCAAGTGCAGCCCAAAACGCATACCCTCTACCACCGCCAACAACCGTAGTAGGAGCGTTCGCCAACCCCCTCTCAAGACTCTCCGGGATCCCAGACTCCCTAGACCTGGCGAGGAAGGGCAGACTAGTCTTCACTCTGGGCATGGAGTGCGCGTTGCGGGCCACCTTAGCTGCTGGCGCGGGTATCGAGGCACCCTTAGCGGACGGTAGGGTAGGGATTGCCGTTCACGAGGAGCCGTCGAGGATCCTAGGAGTTCCGTATAAAGGCGGAGGCGATATTCAGAGGGCTGTTAAGCAACCAATATACCTCGGAGCCCAGACCCTCCTCCCCGTGCAGGCGGTGGGTGAGGCCGCCTCTCCGGGCGGAATGGTGCATCTCGGGTGGCTTGCCGACCTAGATGTCTTGGAGGAGTGTTTCAAGCCTCTGAGCATGGATGTTTTGGAGGGTGTTGCTTGGTCCGTGTATAGGGTTGGTAGTAGGGAGGGTCTCGCAAGTGTATTGGATGCTGGAGCCTATATGGGTAGCGAGTTAGAGATTGTTGATAATAGAACTTTTAGATCGATACTGTATCAGCACGCGGAATGTGCGAAGCCAGACGACATAACAGCCGAGATAGTACTACAGGACTACAACTACAGAGAGTCCCTATTCTACGCCCCGGCAGGCCTAGGTAGCGGCCAGAGCATTCTATTCCCACCAGCCGAGCCAGCCAGGTTCTACCTTAAACCCGGGTGTAAAGGGGCTATCCCGAGGGGAAAGGAGGGCTATATCGGCCTTGCATTCAGGGGGTGAACAAGTAAATGCCGGAGATAAGGCTCAAGCTCCTCCCGAAGGAGTTCTTCGGGAGGCTCTTCCAATACGCCTTCGCAAGCGTAGCCCTGAGTGTAGGTGGGACTGCAGTCTATTTTGAGAGGGACGAGATTGCGATCGAGAGGTGGACCTTTACAGAGACTGTTAACAGGGCTCTGAGTATTGCCAAGTATGCCCTTGAAAGGAGGGGCGTTGAGTGCGAGGAAGAGCCTTTCGGAATCCGGTGTTGCAGCCTAGACAGAGGGCCCCAGCTGTACACGGTTGGGGCTCGAGGCGACATGGCAGTCCTAGCTCAGGCGGCTTCAGATTACGGGCTAAACTCATGCAAATATATATCTAGGTCTGGGGCAGAGGTAGTTACTTGGACTCACTTCGCCATTAGCTATGGCCTGAAGGTTCTCGAGGAGGACGGGCCGCTAGGCGGTGGTGCCTATAGTCTGCCGTGGCTAGCTAAGGCCTCCCTATTCTCTAACATCAGGACTATGGGAAGGATGGGCAAATCCAAAGATGTCACCCTAGACATAGACTCGCTCGGAGCGATGATGCTAGGGGGTCTCCTAGCATATCAAGGCTCCCACAGGGTAGGCTCTGCAGGCAGGGGAGCTCTTGAGTTCTACCTATTACCGCAGAGCCCAGACAAAGTGTACTCAACCCTTCTCGACCTGGTGATCGTAGAGAACAACGTGTCCTCGGGCTTCGTGGCCAGATCTGTTGCCTTAGCCAACGATACGGGGGCTAGCCTCGAGCAGGCTCTACTACTATATTTCAATCTAACCCTGCATCAGAGGGGCGAGAGGGCGAGGGGGCTAACAGGGCAGGGACTGACCAGCAACGCGAGAATATACACCGTATCACCTGGAAGGAGACCCCAGATAAGGTCAGGTATGCCTCTCTCAACTTCTCTAATAGAGACCTTCAGCGGCTCAACCCTCTCGAGCCTGCACCGCTTGTGGAGGGCTTCACGGGAGTCTAGGGACGGAGGAAGGTATTCTTCGGTTGTCAATACTTGCCTTACAAACATGTACCTCCAGACCCTCTCTCCCTGCTCGCCTAGTTTTGCCTATGATTGTGCCAGGGTGGCTAGCTCTATCGTGATGGATGATAGAGCCGGAGAGTCTCTAAGGGATGCTGCTCGGAGGTTAGTCGCTAGTATTTCGAGCGACGTTCAAGCCTCGCTTCAGAGGTGCGGGGGATAGATGAGGCCTTTAATGGAGAGGGCATTCGAGGAGCTGCAATCTGGCAAGGTGCCTATAGTAATAGCGCCAACGGGATACGGTAAGACTGCGGCGAGCCCCGAGATATATCGGCGGGCCAAGGGTGAGGGCCTAGCCTCCGGCCTCATACACGTAGCCCCGCTGAGGAGCCTTGTCACTATGATATACACTAGCTTTTTCAAAAAGCGTGGCGGAGCCTACCAGATGCACGGCTCCATAGAGTTTGGTGATAAGAGCCCATATTTCCTTAGGGAGCTGGTTGTTACAACCCTCGACAGCTATCTTTGGAACCTCTTCAGGATACCAGTCCTCGAGGCACACGTTGTAGAGGCAGGGATGAGCAGGGGTCACTACTATCCTATCTACACCTCGATACTCACCTCCGTCAACGTGCTGGACGAGGCCCACCTGATGATCGGAGGCGATAGGAGCACTATAGTAGAGTCTATCCAGGCAACCGTAAGGACTCTAGCCAAGCTTGAAGCCCAAATGATAATTGAGACGGCGACAATGCCCTCAAGAATACTCAAGGAGATTGCGAAAGATGTGTCGAGGTATGGTGGAAGAGAGACCATAGTGCTCGCTCTGGGCTGCGGTAGAGAAGGCTATATAGATCTGGGTCTGGCTGGGGAGGGCGTGAACGTTGAATATGTTGAAGACGAGGATTGGCTTGGGAGAAACAATGAATTGAGCTGGAACACCAGTCTCGCCAGCGGTTGGGAGAGTGTTGTCGACGATATGATTAGGGATTCTGATGAGGGCTTAGTCTTAGGCGTATCGAACACCGTTACGGGCGCGATACGACTATATAACGAGCTTGCAAGGCGGGCAAGAGAGAAGGAGAATCTGGTGCTTATCCACGGGAGGCTAGCCGAAGAGGATAGGCTAAAGGCGGAGAGGAGGATGAGAGAACTGAGCCGTGGCATAGTAGTCTCCACACCAGTTATCGAGGCGGGAGTCGACGTGAACAGCATAGCAGTTTACACGGAGGCCGCGCCAATAGAAAACCTAGTACAGAGGGTGGGTAGGGCTTGCCGGAGGGGAGAGTCTCTGAAGCGGTGCATCGACGAGGGAGGAAAGGTTGTGGTATTGAGGGAAAATGGTAACAGCCACTACGAGAGGAGGGAAGTTGAGACGGCCCTTACACTCATAGGGAGGCGCTCAGAGGAGGGGATAGACTGGCGTGTCCCGTGCGGCGAGAAAGGCTACACCAAACTAATAAACGAGGCCCAGAGCACCCATGGACTATACCCGAATATAGGCAGGCAGGCCTTAACAGCCCTCTTTGACGCTTATCTAAACAACGATGGGAAGCCAGATGCACTCCTTGACGTCCTCAAGACTATGGGTAGCTGCGGTATATACAGGAGCGTCCTTATGGTTCCAATAATGACTCCGCGAGGCACTGTAACGGCAGACTTGTACTGGACTCTCGCCAAGGCTGAGGAGGTCCTCGAGTTCGAGGAGGGCGCTCCAAGGATTATAGTCATCGACAGATTCCAAGAGAGGTCCTCGCGTGAGGAAGTGGCCTCCGGCCCAGCCAAGAGCTTGTGGGAGAGGTGGAAGGCGGGGAGGGGTAGGAGTTGCAGCATGCTGGCCCTCAATCTGAAAAATGATGTGAGCAGGATTCTAGCTAGCATCCAGCGGGATAGGGGGGCTTACACCTGGTTCTTCAAGGCTAGGGATGAGGCCTACCAGGAGGGGGTCGGCCTCACGGGAGGTGGCATATAAAGTGGTTTATGAGTGGCCCTGTAGCTTCGTCGACGATCGAGGCGAATGCATGGGGTTGCGAGAGCATAGCGTGAGGGTAGCATACTCCATCGCCAAACTCCTAGGTCCTCGGCTCTCATTGAGGCGGCTGGCTGCTGGTACAGTGCTAGGCGGGATTTCATCCGTGAGCCCTCTACTCGGGCTAGGAGTATTGGCTGGCTTGACCCACGATTTAGGCAAGTCCTCCTCCCACTACCGTGAGAAGGGTGGCAGAGCCTACCCCATGCACGAACACGTGTCAGCCCTAGCGCTCCACATGGCTGCGCGGAAAGCTGGTGATAAGGGACTTATCGTTCTTAGCGAGTTCCTCAACCTCGCGGCCGCCACTGTAGCCAGGCATCACGCCGCCATGGAGTGCCGGCACCCAGACGATCTAGGCTGGGATAAGTGCTCGAGGAGGATTTATACGATAGTTAAGGCTTCGAAGGGCTTAGAGCCGGGCGACGCTGTTAGGGGCTCGGCCGTCGATCTAGCCCCCATCTGGCTTAGAAGATACTTGCAGGAGAGCATATCAGCCTCTTCCCAACTGAAAAGCGGTATGATAAATAGTATCCTGGCGCATAGCCAAACGCCATGCATAGTAGAGGGTCGGGGATGCTATAGGACTAGTGGGACTAGAGCGCTTAGAATAGTACAGACCGTGGCTGGAGCTCTCATAGTTGCGGACATCCTAGTCGCCTGGTGTGAGAGGGGGGATTTGAGTGAGGGCAAACCATACGCAAGGTCCTGGATGAATGAGTTAGGTCAGGAGAAGGTTAAGAGAGTGGTTAGTGTCCGGGTTGAGGATGCTGAGGCAGAAGTGGCAGGCCTACTCGAGAAGCTTGAAGGTGTGGATTCTTGGCAAGAGGCATATTCATGAAGAGCCTCTCCGGTGAGGGATTCCTCGGCCTAGCGAGATTTAGGCTTGTTGCTCTAGACGACGCTATCCTTCCTCCATTCACATCGAGGACTTGGAAGAGCGTTTTGTGGCGATCGAAATGCCTCTCTGATGTGTACAAGCTCTATGAATCGAGGGAGCGCTTCAAGCCAGTCACCATCAGGGTCTTGAAAACCACGTCGGGCAGGCCCCTATATAGAGTGGCCGATGGGAGGGATAGGCCTATAACTGTTAGTCGGGGCCACGAGCTTCTAGCCGAGCTTGGCTTCGCTGGAAACAACGTATTCCAGACTATTACATCGGCTGTTACGTGCTCGGAAGAGGTTGATGTAGAGTACGCGAGGTTCATTATTGAGCCAATAGACCTCGAAACTAGAATGGTGCATACTCTTAATTACGAGGACTTCGAGAGAGTGGTGATAGATATAGTTACGCCCATGACTATATCCACGAAGATAATGTCGCCTCCGGTTAGGGCCGAGAAGCTATCGACAATCATATCTAGGACTAGGGAGGCGTACAGGCTACTGCCAACACCCTCATACATCCTCTCCCAGGCAGCCCGGGAGTGGATAGCCCTCATTAGAGGTTCAGAGCCCAACACAGACCCCATACCCTACGCTATAGGAAGACTAGCAGACGTTATGGTGGCTGAAGTGCACTTCGACCTCAAGCCGACAACAGTCCTATATGGGAAGGAGAACGGCAAAGAGGCCCGAGTTAGGGGTGTTAGAGGTCGCATCGTGCTCGAGCCCCTAAACTCCTCGATAAAACCAGCCATCCACAGACTGCTAACGCTAGCATCATACATAGGTCTCGGGAAGAGCAGGAGCATAGGTTTCGGCGAGGTAAGAGTAAGCTTCAGGAGAGAATCCAGCCAATAAGCTGTCGGTGGTGGAGCTGGCGGGTCAGAGCTTGAGACCCTCATCACAGCCCCCCACAGGCGTGGAGTCGGGGCTCGGGGCATGCATTTCTCCATCCCCAAATCATGGTTACTAGCTAAGATTTTTCCCCGCTCATGGAAAGATGGTTTCTAAACCGTGATATGTGTTGGCGGGGCGTGAGGGTTCTGGCGGGCGCTGCGCCGTCGTAGCCATAGTGAGTGGAGGTCCAGATAGCTTCGGCTACATGCTGTCCTGGCTCGAGAAGGGTTGTAGGGTTCACGCACTGTCCTTCAACTACGGTCAGAAGGCTGGTAAGGAAGTCCTCGTTGCTAGGAAGCTTTTGGAGCGCGCTAAGGAGATCGCCGCGGAGAGGGGTTGGGGAGAGATTGTAGAGCATAGGCTTATCGATATCAGCTTCATGAAGAGTATTTGGAGGGGAACACAGCTCACCGACGAGGAGGTCGGGGTTGAGAAGGACTACACGACGAGTGTTGTAGTACCAATAAGGAACGTAGTCCTACTCTCAATAGGGGCTGCGTATGCATACAGCATCCTTGAGCGGGATCCCAGCGTCGAGAGGCTTATACTCGCTTATGGGGCTCACACAAATGACATACAGCCCAGGCCCGATACTGGCGAGCCCCTATACCCAGACTGTAGCCCTGAGTGTATTGAGGCTCTGCAGACCGCCTTCAGGCTGTGCCACTTCCGGAGCCTGAGGAGGATAGAGGTGTGGAGCCCGTCTAGGGAGGGGTTCTCGAAGGATGACATGTTGAGGCAGACCTATAAGAGGGTGGGCAAGCTCCTATATGAGACGTGGAGCTGCTATCTAGACGGAGAGTATCACTGCGGGAAGTGCGAGTCCTGCGTCAACAGGCACAAGGCGTTCAAGAGGTCAGGTCTCCCCGACTGCACCAAGTACGAGGCTCCGCCAGGAGACCCTGCGGAGTTCGTCAAGAAGGAAGGATACTACCTCCACAAGAGCTGCACAGGTGACGAGCAATGAAGGCCTTCGACTGCCCAGCTGGGCTTAGAATAGTAGTTGAGGCGCTGGTTGAAGCCACCTGCCCGTTCACAGGAGCGCCCGACAGCTACGAGCTAGAGATAGAATTCGTGTCCAAAGGCAAGTGTGTGGAGGCCATAAGCCTATCCAGGTGGCTGCAGAGCTTTAGAGACCAGAGGATTACCCAAGAAGAGCTCGCATCTATAATTGCTCGGGCAATCAAGGATACGGTGGAGCCTGATTATGCCTGCGTGAGGCTCTCAGGAAGCCATGGAGGAATAGCTATGACTGTAGAGTCATGTGTAGAGGGGGAGGCAAGCCAGATACAGCCCATGTAGCCGAAGCCCCCTCTACAAGGATTTAGAAGTAGTGGTTGAATATTTCGGATATAGAGCTGTGCGAGGGGTTTTCTAGGGGGCCACTAGCCTGTCCTTGAACACGTCGAACGGGTGCAGGAAGGGCCTCCCGTCCACGTCTAGCCTCCTTCTAGCGGGTGGGGCCTCTTTATACCCTGGCATTATCTTGTCTAGCCTGTCTTCAAATGGCTCCCTAGTCTGGTTCCAGTAGAGGATGCCCAGCGGTATCTTGTCTCCGAACTCTAGTAGCTTGGACACTATGCTGGGGGCTTTAGCCGCGAAGTCTTCCGGAGTTCTTATCATGGGGTCGTAGCCTGGATCCTCGTCCTCTACGTAGTATATCCTCTCCTCGTACCACTTGTTGGTCATCACATTGTTGTATGTCGGGCACGGCTGGAGGATGTCTACCAGGGCCGCACCCTTATGCCTCACGGCCTGCTTGATTATCTCCTTAAGCTGCTGGGTGTGGTATGCGTAGCCTCTGGCTATGAATGTGAAGCCGACGGCGAAGGCTAGCATAACTGGGTTTATGTTGTCGTGTATATTGGGCGATGATAGGGCCTTGGTCTTGATCCACGCCGGGAGAGTGGGAGCGGCCTGGCCCTTCGTTAGCCCGTACACAGCGTTATCGTAGAGGAGCACTGTCAAGTCTATGTTTCTCCTTCCTAGGGCTACAAAGTGTCCGCCTCCAATGCCCATCAGGTCTCCATCGCCCCCAGCCACTATCACGTTTAAGTGAGGATTGGCTAGCTTCACACCAGTAGCGACTGGTATCGCCCTGCCGTGCAGAGCGTGGAAGTTGCTGCCCTTAACGTAGTAGGTAGTCCTGCCCGAGCAGCCTATCCCGCCGACTACCACCAGCTCCTCGGGGTCGATGCCGAGCTCTGACACAGCTCTATATATAGAGTTTAGGATGCCGAAGTCGCCGCAGCCCGGGCACCACTGCACCCAGGCGTCGGTCTTATAGTCGAGCCACTTACGAGCCATGGCTCACCACCACCCTTTCCTCCCCAGTCTCAAGAACCCTCTTCAAGGCCCCAGCCAGCTCAAAACCGTAAAATGGCCTCCCGTTAATCTTGATTATCCTTGAGTCCGGTTTAACACCGGTATATGCCCTCAGCAGCAGCTCGAACTGTCCCATGATGTTCTGCTCCACCACAATCACCTTATCAGCACCATCAAGCATATCAGATACTAGGCTGGCTGGGAATGGCGATAGGAGCCGGACCTGTAAGAACCTCGACCTAACCCCCTCACCCCTCAGGATGTCTAGGGCCTCGAGTATAGGGTTCTTCGTCGACCCGAAGGATACTATAGCTAGCCTTGCATCCCTATCCCCGTGAAGAACTGCCTTATCCTCCTCAGGGATCCCCTCTTCGATAGCCTTCAGTTTCCTCTCCCTCTTGAACATCATAACCTCCCTCACGACCGGATCCTCCGTAGCACCTCCATACTCGTCGTGCTCTAGACCCGTGAATATCATCGTGGCCTCTCCTAGCCTAGCCCTGGGGCTGATCCCATCCTCGGTGACCTCGTACCTTCTGTATCCCTCTCCGGGCTTCTCCACGAGCTTTCCACGGGTGATCCTCGCCTTGGACGGGTCAACTTCGTCTCTGGAGAGGCTTACCATACTTGAGGCTAGATACTTGTCTAGGAGGTGGATTACTGGCGTCTGGAACTCTTCAGCCCAGTTGAACGCTTTAATGGCGTCGTAGAATGCCTCTACGTGATCTCCAGAGGCTATCACTATCTTCGGGGCGTCGCCGTGGCCGGAGAATATTCCGTGGAGTACGTCCTGCTGCCCAGTCCTAGTAGGCATGCCCGTACTTGGCCCTGCTCTCATCCAGAGCGTTACCACTATAGGAATCTCAGCCTGCACCGCTAGGCTTATCGCCTCGTTCATCAATGAGAAGCCGGGGCCGCTCGTTGTTGTGGAGGCCCTCGCTCCAGCCGCCGCTGCACCCAGCGCTGCGTTAATGGAGGCGAGCTCGTCCTCCATCTGGACCGTGGCAATCGCTATCTTATCATATCCCAGCTTCTCAGCCAGCCCCCCGTCCAGGCTGATGTAGTTGTGCTTCTCAACGTAGAGGGCCTCGTCTGACGACGGTGTTATGGGGTAGAAGGTGAGGACTCCTAGACCGCCGACAATCTTCCCCATAGCTACGAGATCGTTGCCTGAAGCTACCATCCGGACTTGGCCGCGCTTGGGTCCCTCGGGAAGGGAATCAGGCTGGCCGAAAGCCTCTCTAACGTACTCTATGGCTATGCCTACAGCTTCGACGTTCATTGCTATAACTTTCTCCTTCCCCGCGAACTGGAGGGCCACCGCCTTCTCGATATAGCTTCTTGGCAGGCCTAGGAGGTAGAGCATCGCCGCAAGGCCCAGCGTGTTAACCGCTCTAGATACCCTGGCCACGGGGCTGCCAGTGCGTTCTGAGAGTGTCTTCAACATCTCCTTCAGCGGTAGGCCTACGAGCCTCACGCCCGAGTCGCTTATAACCTTAAGCGCGGACTCCACTGTTGGCTGCATCCCCTTAGCTTCGAAAAACTCAGCCAGCCTCTTCTTCAATGCCTTGGACATCGGCTGAATAGAGGCTAGCCTTGTTGCTGCTGTTGAAGGGTCGTACACGAAGACGCCGCCCTCGCGGGCCTCAAACATGTGTGTGAACACGCTCTCTGCGTCTAGAGCTAGGATCCCGTCTACTGGGAGCTTTAGGCTCTTAGGCCTCTCAGGTGATGCCCTTAGGTGGTAGTAGCTGTGGGCGCCAATGATATTGCTATGGTACTCTCTTGAGCCGAGCACCTCATATCCCATGAGCACGAGGCTCTTAACCGCTATCTGCCCCGCGCTCTCTATCCCCCCTCCCTGAGGGCCGCCGATAATGATGTTGATGTCGGCCAAAACTCCATCATCCCCGTTTAAGACTGATGCCTGATTTAGATATCATTAAAACGCATCATATATTTCCTCCCTTATATCAGGCTCTAGATAGGCAGATCTATACACTCGGTGCCCTCTACTCAAGTGCTCTACAGCCTCCTCCCCCTCAAGCCGCATCCTGCAGTCGAGGCACCAGTAGAAGGAGCCAGACTTAGGGCTGAGGCTCTCGTGCTTATCGCAGACGTCGTCGTCGAAAGTCATGGTGGAATGTATCCTGCAGTACCCTATAAAGGGGTATAGTGCGTGTGGCGACCAGTGCGCGCATGTTAGGCAGGCTCGATTAGAGTCATTACCGTTATTGCCTTTCAAGACGCATGCCTCAATGACTATATAATGGGATTCCGGATATTATCTTGGGATAAATAGAAAAACATGATAAGTGTTCAATTCTAAATCCACTATGATGGAGGGGATGGGGGATGGCCAGGCGAAAAGCCAGGACTCCCCCATGGCTCGTCAGGTACTGCACAGAGAGAGTAGGCGGAGAGCAGGCCGTAGAAGAGCTGAGGAAAATGTACCAGGAAGGCGCTAAGATAAGCGAGATAATGGAGAAATTCGGGCTAAGGAGCCCACAATGCGTATACGCGCTCCTAGATGAGCCGATGCGGAGGGGTAGATATAAGCCGAAAACCAAGATAACCGACGAGATAGTCGAGCGCGTCCTAAAACTGAGGGCTCAGAACTACACAATCCCTCGCATAGCCAGGGAGCTCAACATAAGCGTGGGGTCTGTGCATAAAATCCTCAAGGAGAAGGGCCTAACAGGCTAAGCAACGCAGCGGCTATAAACTACGCCGGAGCACCCTCATATGGGGTGCCAGCCTTGAAGATCGAGTGCAGAGGTAGGAGGGTTAAGTTCGAGGCGAGCGTCGAAGCCCTGCCGAACGGCCGCAAGATACTAGTTGATAGAGTAGTTTTCCCCGACAGCGTAGCCATCCTCCCCCTAATCAAGAAGGATGGAAAGTGGCACGTCGTCCTAGTCAGGCAGTTCAGGCCGAGTATTTCTAAGTGGACGCTCGAGGCTCCAGCAGGAGCTATAGGCGAGGGCGAGAGCCCCGAGGACGCGGCTATAAGGGAGCTAGAAGAGGAGGCGGGCCTGAGAGCGTACCACCTGTCGCGTGTCGGGGGAGGCCACGTGTCTCCAGGATACTCTACAGAATACCTACACCTATACCTAGCCATAGCTCCGAGCGAGGGCGAGGCTAGGCCCGAGGACTACGAGGTTATAGAGGGGAAGGCCGAGATAGAGTTGGATGAGGCTGTAAAGATGGTCTACAACGGGGGGATAGAAGACATCAAGACAATTGCCCTGATACTCGCAGCGAAAGTTTGGGTGGAGAAGGGTGTTATTGGCAGTAGCGTATAGCGCGCGAGATCCTGCGGGGAGGGGCATAGGGCGCGAGCTAGCTTCGCTCCTTGATGCGAGGAAGGTGGATTGCCCGCAGGCTGTAGAGTGTTACGCTGCTGGCGAATACCGTATAGCTGGATTCGACGCCGAGCCAATAGAGCTTGAGATGATAGGAGAGACTCCAGACCCGTCGGCAACAGCCGTTATAGTCTTGTCCCGCCACAGAGCGGAGAGCGGCAAGAAGTCCCTAACACTACACCACCCAGGAAACCCGACCAAAAGCACGCTGGGAGGAGAGCCTGAGGTCCTAGCATTAGCTCACCCTCCTCTAGCCAAAACCCTATTTAAAAGCCTGAAGAGAGCCGCAGGGGAGACAGGGCTTGGCGAGACCCATGAGGTTGTGCTGGAGGCCACACACCACGGCCCCACATCACCTAGTAAGCCAGTCGTCTTCATAGAGCTAGGCAGCACACCTGAAGACTGGAAAAACCCCCAGGGCTGGAGGACTGTAGCACTAGCCGTGGCCATGGTACTTGAGGACCCCAAGCTAGAAGCATGCACACCTGTCGCCGCATTCGGAGAGACACACTATCCACAGAAATTCACAGAAATACAGCTAAATAGCAGCGAGCTCTGCATAGGCCACATAATCCCTAGGTACGCCTTTAGGCAAGGCCTGAGCGAGAGCGTCCTCAGGCAAGCTCTAACCAGGTCAGAACCTAGAGCCGAGAAGGCGCTAGTTAGGAAGAAGAGCCTGAGGTCCTCAGAAATAGGAGCCGTATTGAAGGCTGCCCAAGAGCTGGGAATACAGGTGGAAACCATCTAGCAAGAGGCGGCTGGCTCACTCTAGCCCAATCCGTGCCAACTACTCATGCGACCAGGTGATGAGTAGAACGCGTGTATCGTGGGGGTCTGGTGGTAGCCGGGCCGGGATTCGAACCCGGGTCACGGGGGCCAAAACCCCGCATCCTGGGCCGCTAGACGACCCGGCTACACGGCCCAGATTATCTCTATATGATAGTCCCAAAGGCTTTAGGGCTTACTAGGCCACAGGCTCAGGATTTAACCCCAGCATACTTTAACCTGCAGCATTGATGGCTGGGTCTCCATTTCTAAATATTCAGGACACCTGATGGACTCGCGGTTGTTCCCACCTTCCGCCGAGGTTTTCCCTATGTAAAATAGAGTTTTGAGGAAAAGATGTGGTCTAGCCCGCTAAGCTATCTTCCCTTAAACTTGGGCTTCCTCTTCTCTAGGAAGGCGGTCACGCCCTCTATCACGTCTTCAGTTGAGAATAGTATTCCGAATAGTGTTGCCTCTAGGTGGAGGCCCGCCCATATATTGGATTCAAGGCCGTAGTCAATGGCGTACTTTGCGGCGGCTAGTGCTAGTGGGGGTTTCTCTGCGAGCTTGAGTGCTAGGCTCCTAGCCTCCTGCTCGAGCATTTCTGGCGGCACCACCCTATTCACGATGCCCATCTTCTCAGCATCCCTCGCGGGGATCATGTCACCGGTCATAATGAGCTCCTTAGCTCTAGCAGGCCCCGCGAGCCTGGCTAGCCTCTGGGTTCCGCCTGCTCCGGGTATGAAGCCTAGATTTATCTCGGGCTGTCCTAGCATTGCGTCCTCGCTCGCAATCCTTATGTCTGTGCTCATGGCAAGCTCGAGGCCTCCTCCGAGGGCATAGCCCTTGATTGCTGCTATGACTGGTTTTGTGTAGAACTGTATCTTTAGGGTCAGCTCCTGGAATCTTCTGGCGAACTTTGCTATCTCTATAGGAGTCACTTGGGCGAAAGCCGTGACGTCGGCGCCAGCGCTGAACGCCCTCCCCGCTCCAGTCAGGATCACAGCTCTAACATCATCCCTCTCCTCTAGCTCGTCGAGCGCCTGGCTCAGCTCCATGATCATCTTCGGTGATATGGCGTTGAGCTTGTTGGGCCTGTTGAGGACTATCCAGGCGACGGGCTTCTCCACCCTTATCAGTATAGTCTCCATAGCCTTCTCCTCGACTTCGCCGTACTCGTAGAATCCCTTGCCAGCCTTCCTGCCAATCTTACCCTCCTCAACCATCCTCCTAAGCAGCGGGTCTGGCTCGGCATGCTCGACACCGTATTCAGCCTTGATTCTCTCGAGGGCTTCTACAACCTTGTCCACGCCGAACTCGTCGGCATACTCGAACACGCCTTTAGGCCAGCCCAGGCCGAGCTTTACGGCCTTGTCTATGTCTGTCTTCGTGGCGACATCATCCCTCAGGAGGTAGGCGGCCTCGTTGATGGGGAGGGCCATCAGCAGTATTGGGTCCACCTTCGCCTCGTCCCTAGGTATGCTTGGCTTCACGTACTTGCCGGGAGCGGGGTAGGAGTATATGCCCTTCCCAGCCTTAACACCGTACTCCCCGGCCTTGAACTTCTCTGCGAAAATACTGCACTTAGACGACTTGAACCCCCTGCTAGCCATAGCCTCGAAGACATAGTAGAATACGTCGATCCCGCTGTAGTCAGCGAGCTCGAACACGCCCATCGGCAGTCCCAGGAGGTATTTGGCAGTGGCGTC
>WANT01000017.1 GCA_015521685.1 Aeropyrum sp. | reverse complement strand
TAGGTCTTGGGCTTCGTTATTTTTAGAGGTTATTGTATATCTTGCAAAATGCAGGACTGAAACCTCCATACATTTCTTCGTATAAAGGGCTGTCCTTATGGTGGTGGGCCCGCGGGGATTTGAACCCCGGACCTCCGCCGTGTAAGGGCGGCGTCCTGACCAGGCTAGACGACGGGCCCTCCCGCTTTTTAGTGTATTGATGTGGTCTCAGGCTATAAATTGTTGGCTGGAGCTTCATACTAGTATAATCGTTATCATGTTATTGAGGGGGATTCCTAAAAATAGGGTTTCAATGTTTCCCAGTATTCGTGTATTTACATTCTAGTCATATTGATAGAATGTGATGTGAGGGGTTTTCTAGAGTAGGCTGCAGTCGTAGTTGTCGTGGTTTGATATCTGGTTTCTTCTCCTGCTGTTGGACCGGCAGTTGGAGTTCTCGGGCATGATAATTCTCCTTTATATTCGCATTTACAGATCAGCGTCTATTGAGGTGTTTTCCCATTTATATTTTTGTATTAAAATGGAAAGTTTTAAAAGCATTCTTGTAAACTCGAGACCACTTCAGCTAAGCTATAGAGCCTTCGGCGCCCTAGATTCACTATCCTATTGGCGAGTTCAACTACCTCTACTAGCGACTCCTCTCTGATTATGTCTCTATTCCTGACCCTGAGTGGGAGCGACATCTCCAGGCTACTCATGAGCTCCACTACTGCATGGCCGCCCCTTTGGGCGGATATTATTCCGCTGTGCTTGAAGCCGTGGATTCTAGCGAGCTGTATAAGCGAGTGCGCGCACTCAATGCTAGAGGATTTTAGATGTATTATGGGGCCTGAGGCCTTCAACCATAGGTCGGTGAATGGTCTTGAGAGGACCCTCTCAACCTCGTCCAGCGTGAGGGTGTCGTGGGTCTTGTAGACGATCCTAGCCTCATCTCTCATCCAATGCCACTCCCCCTCGACAATAGAGACTCTGCCCATACAGCTACTCGTAGTCTCGAGCTTAGCTGGCTTGTTCAGCTTTAAAAGTACTTCCTCGGCCCCGGGGTCTAGATAGCCTATGAGCCTTTCCTCGACTAGAATAGCCTCGATACTCGAAGTGCTGTTACCGGCTGACAAGCGCATCTACCACCACCTGGACCAGTCTCGGCCCTACGCTCCTAACCTCTCTGGATTTCGACTCGACTATTCTCCAGCCCTCCTTCCTAACCATCTCATCCACGAGTTTCTCTGCCTTTTCTAGGTGTGATTTCCTCTTTTCGTGGCTCAGATGGAGGTATACGTGTATCCATCCCTCTCCCCTGAGCGCTCGCAAGGCGTAGGGTATGTAGTCCAGGGAGAGGTCTGGAAGAGGCATCAGGACCCTGGTACCCACCCCTTGCAGCCTGCTAGAGACCACGCTCGCCGCGTCGCCGAGGATAGGGATAACCCTATCTTCGACCCTGTTAATCCTCACATTCTCAACCATAAGCCTGTAAGCCTCAGGATTTACATCAATACTGTAGACCAACGCCGCCCTGGACTTCCTAGCTATCAGTATTGAGAAGATCCCTACACCAGCGAACATATTTACCACAACTTCCCCTGGCTCCACCAGACGAGCTATCCGTAGGTGTTCGAAGCTGAGCCTTGGGGTTATGAATACTCTCGCAATGTCAACCTTAAACTCGCATCCGTGCTCTCTGTAGACAGTCTCGGTCCTCCTCTCGCCTGCAAGGTGTATGAGCGACTTTCGAGTCTTAAACCTCCCCTCAACGGGGCCTCCAGCCAGCCATACGCTGTTAACACTAGGCAGCGCTCTGAGGACCTCTTCAGCGAGCAGCTGCATTTCCTCGATACTTATCTCGCCGTGGATAGGCATCTTCATAATGGCGATATCCCCTACTACGTCTATCCTCTTCCAAACCCGTCTAGCCTTCTCCTCACCCAGCAGCCTCCTAGCTATCTCGCGCAAAACGCTCATACCACTAATCCAGAAGTTGTAGTATATCTATGCTAGATGGAATAAAGAGACCGCCTCTTAGGCTTGCGGCATATTATGGGATTCCAAATTTCAGCGCAGCATCTAAACCGAAACATGGTGGGAGCCGGGTTTGAGCGGGGATGCTGATAGGCTTTTGGCTCTAATAGCTAGCCTAAATCAGTCTGAGAGGCGTGTTCTGAGATATTTCCTCGAGAACGTATCAGTCGGAGAGTTAAGGGCGGTTAAGGAGCTATCCTCCATGGGGATCGATGATCCCGAGGAGGTTATAGCAAGCCTGGTGGACAAGGGGTTTCTCGAGGAGGGGAGCGGCTGCTACAACCTAGTGGAGCCCCTTAGAGAATATGTCAGGAAGAGGGGAGTTCCCAGACTGTGACCGCCATCTACAGCCTCTTGACGAGTTCTGCATCAGAGACGAAACTCCTTGTATACCCTGATTCCCTTTACTATAGCGTCGATGTAGACAGATGCGGGCTCAGAATGGAGATATTTAAGAGTCACGCTCCTAGAGTCCCCGGGCTGTAGCCTCTCAACGATAACTGCTGGCCCAGGGGTGTCTGTTAAAGCAATCCTTATATCCCTAACCTCCTCTCTACCCTCGTTGGACAGTTTGAGGCTAACTATATAAGAGCCGCCACTCTTGGAAACCTCTCCCCTCTCCATTTTTAGCTCGAACCCCTCGATGCGGTTCTCGTGGACTAGTATGTCTCCGGCGATAACGGTCTTCGGGTATAGGGGCGTCTCAGGCCTTCTATATATTATTGCCACTGGTATTTCGCTCCCCCTATATGGGACCTCCACCCTAGCCACCCTATACCCGGGCCCCCTAATCCTCTCTCTCCTGCTGCCACCTGCGACCAGCTCCATCACAGACTTGGGATTTGGTATGTGTGCCGAAACCACGGCTGATCTGCTGCCACCCATACTAGGTCCCAGTTGTGCGTATGTCTTGTAAATTTCTCCAGGCTCTAGAGATGCAGCTCCCGTAAAGTATTCCACACTGTACTCGGAACCCTCGCAGCTATATGCTGCCACAACGAAGGCGTCAGCTAAGGTCACAGGGTGCGCCCCATCGTAGAACGCAAATATAGAGTGGACACTCCTCTCTGTGAACTTCTGTGATAGTAGGGGGGTGGCGTCTATGACTAGCCTAGCATACTTAGCGTTTTCAGCACCCACCACCACTTGCGGCTTGATCTCCCTTGATAGCGTCACACCGTCTAGAGCCAGCTTCCACCTAACTGGGAGGGTGAGTGTTGTAGGCAGGAACAACCCTATTGATATCATGACTCTCTCGGCACGTGCCTCCCTTGGCTTGCGGATAGAGAATCTCGTTGAAAACTTCCTTGTCGCCCCACCACCGTACCCTAATAGAGCCTGGCTCTGTAGGGTCGAGTAGGCTATAAAGCCTTTTCCCCTCAGCCTCAGCACTCCGCTTATAACTCCCCGCACCTTACTGTACCCCGCCTAATACCACCAGGTGTTGTAGAATGTATGTTCTGGGACCATTAACCGGTTATCTCTTGAGGCTGGACAGACATTAGACAGAGGACAGCCACCGTCACACCATCCTAGCGAGCCGCAGCCACTACTACATCCAGCCCTGCAGGTGGGGTGGTCTCTTGTGCAGCACTTCCTACCAAACATCCAGAGGAAGTCGTCAAGCACAAATGGGTCGAGCCCAGATGACTGCGAGACCACTTTCCAAGCCCTCCTGGCGGCTAGCCTGAGGAGCACGTCATCAATGGGCTCGAACTCCAACCCCCTTCTTATCCTCTCTAGCAGGTCCTCGCTAACACCTACTATTCCAGTCCTCACAGCTAGTCGAGCTAGATGGTTGTCTATAGGGAGTTCCTTGTTTTCAGGGTCAGAGAACCTGACTACACCCCGCCTCTCTAGGAATTTAGCCAGCAAGAACGCCTTCTTCTCTACGGGATCCTGATAGGCGGTGAATATCTTGAGCCTATCTACAAACCCCTCCCCAACACCGTACCTAAGCCTCCCCCTAGACTCCACTATGAGAGACCAAGCGCTACCCCCATAATTCCGGAGCAACTTCTCCCCAAGGTCTCTGAGCAGCCTAGCCCTAACCTCGATATCTGGAGGACGTGAAGCTCCTGCTGAGAGCCAGTCCTTAACATCATCTGCAGTCAGCTTCGACAGCCTCTCAGCCGTGAAGAAATCTGGGTCTGATGAGAGCTTCGCAGCTCCCAGCCTGTATAGAAGGTCTGCACCGTGGTAGAGCCTACTCCCCACCACAGCCTCATATGGCTTCGACGGCCTGCTGAGCCTGTGGTCCATTGCAACCATAACCAGGAAGTAGATGGTTACGAGTTCGCGGCTAGAGTCCACGGGTGGATAGAGCTCGGGGTCAGTGAAAGGGTCTGGCTTGAAGCCTCCTAAGAGGCTTGATATGACTTGCCCTACCCTCCTCGACCTGTCAAAATCTACCCATACCGCCCTCCAAAGCCTGGAGTGAGACTCGCTCAAGGACTGACACCCATACACACCCTCACAGCATGTGGCTGTAATCACCTGGTATCCTTGGAGCTTGGCCCGCGAGCTCTACAACGCTAGCCTCCAGGCGGGAAGCAAGCCTCTCCAACCCCTCAACCGCCTCTCTAGGACTTCTGAACTCCACCAGCTCCCTCTCCCGACGCATCTCTAAGAGGTTATAAGGCCTAACGTCTAGCCGCCCCTCCGTAACCTCTCTTTCTCCAACATACACCATAACGTAGGGCTTTGCAGTGGACTCCACAAACCTTACATCGCTAGATAGCCTAGTCTTGGTCGACTCCTTGTAGGCTACCCTGAATCCAGCTGCCCTGAGACCCTCAGCTATACTCCTTGACAGCTCCTCGATATCGCGATCCGCCTTCCCTCCCGTCTTTATAGCTACCACGCCGAACTGTATCGGTGCTAGGGAGAAGGGTAGCCTCCCCTTCCTGTGCTCTAGGTAGGCTCCTAGAAATCTCTCTATCGAGCCTAGGAGGGCCCTATGTATGATGTAAACCTCTCCTATACCATAGTTCTCCTCCACAACATCGTATAGCCTGAATCTTCTCGGCAGGTTGAAGTCGAACTGTATAGTCCCCATCTGCCATTCACGCCTTATACCAGACTCCTCCACAATCATTATGAAGTCTAGCTTGGGCCCGTAGAACGCTGCCTCCCCCTCCAGCCTGAGGACCTCGACGCCGAGATCGGATTGTATCCTCGAAGCCACCTCCGCTAGGACCTCCTCAGCACCCTCCCACTCCTCCCTAGTGCCCATGAACTCCTTCCCCAGGAGCGCCATGTCTGCCATACTTAGCCTCACTTTTAGAGTCTCCCCTGAGACTTCGAGGCCGAATAGCTTTTCTAGAACCATCCTCATCTCCTCGAAAACCCTATATACTGTATCTACTGCGGCGTCCCCCGGAGTGATTATGTGGGCGTCGTCCTGGGTGAAGCCCCTTACCCTTAGTAACCCGTATATGCTGCCGCTGGGCTCGTAGCGGTGGACCCTTCCGAACTCGAAAACCTTAAATGGGAGGGGCAGTTTTGACCTGTACTTTGCTAGCTCGTTCAGAAAAATGAGTATATGGTAGGGGCAGTTCATAGGCTTCACAGCGAACTCATGACCCTCTATGTCGAAAAGGTACATGTTCTCCCTATAGAACTCTATATGGCCCGACACCTTGAAGAGCTCAGTACTAGCTATTATAGGAGTCTCTACAACATAGTAGCCCCGCCTAGCATGGAACTTTGCCAGCATCTCTGATATAGCGTATCTCAGAGGACCGCCTCCGAGACTGAAGAGGGGAACTCCCGCGCCTGTGAACGTTCCAAACTCTCTATTGAATACGGGTACCCTAGAGTCTGGTTTCACTGCTAGATCCAAGTCGTAGGCGTAATCTATGTGTGTCTTCTCTCCCCCTGCCACGAAAGCCAACCCTCAGGAATGATGCATAAGCCTGGCTCTGATAATTTTTAGGGGGAAATAGTCTAGGTGAATGGGGCTCGGCTCCCGATGCCGAGGCACAGAGTCTAATGCTGTACAAAAAAGCGGGGCGAAGATGGCCAGCTCAACCTCTCGGGAAACACGATTGTGTGAGGTTAGGGTTACCCCATGTAGGGTCTTCTCCACTCCTTGGGCGGGATTAGTGTCTCCTTTATCGTCCTTGGGTTGAGCCATTTGAGTAGGTTGAGGAACCAGCCAGCCTTGTCATTGGTTCCAGACCATCTGGAGCCTCCGAAGGGCTGTCTGGCCACCATGGCTCCTGTCGGCTTGTCGTTTATGTAGAAGTTGCCAGCGGCGTACCTTAAGGCCTTCTCGGCAGTCATGATGGCGTACCTGTCCTTCGCGAAAATCGAGCCCGTGAGGCCGTATGGCGCAGCCTTGTCCACCACCCATAGGATCTCCTCATACTTGTCATCGTCATACACGTACACGGTGAGCACTGGCCCGAATATCTCCTCGGTTATCAGCTTGCCCTTGGGGTTGTTGGTTAGTATCACGGTTGGCCATACAAAGTAGCCCTTGCTGTCGTCGTACTTGCCGCCGTATATTATCTGGTATTCTTCTGGGTGCTGTCTAGCGTACTCTATGTAGGACACTATCTTCCTGAACTGCTCCTCGTTGATTATTGCACCCATGAACACACTAAAGTCGTCAACAGGGCCCACCTTCACGCCCTCAAGCTCCGACTTCATCATCTCCCAGAACTTCGGCCACATACTCTTGGGGACGAAGAGCCTAGATGCGGCGCTGCACTTCTGGCCCTGATACTCGAACGCCCCTCTTATGGTCGCTATAACTGCCTCCCTTATGTCCGCACTCGGGTGGACTACTATGAAGTCCTTACCTCCCGTCTCCCCCACTATCCTCGGGAAGTTCCTGTACTTCTCGAGGTTCTGGGACACCATCTTCCAGAGCCTTACGAAGGTCGAGTAGCTCCCGGTGAAGTGGAGCCCAGCGAAGTCGGGATGCGACAATACTATCTCCGTGTATCTGGAGCTGAAGGGGACGAAGTTCACTACGCCGGGCGGCAGGCCAGCCTCCATCAGTATCTTCATAATGATATAGTTGGAGTATATTACCCACCTAGAGGGCTTCCAGACAGACACGTTACCCACTAGGGCCGGGGCTGTGGGGAGATTCCCTCCTATGCTGAAGAAGTTGAATGGAGGTACAGCGAAGACGAAGCCCTCAAGAGGCCTCCAGTCAACCCTGTTCAGCTCTCCAGGAGCCTGCTCCGGCTGCTGCTCGAAAATAAACCTCGCATAGTAGGCGCCGAACCGCCAGAAGTCGACCAGCTCCGCAAGATCTATCTCTGCCTCCCAGGGGGTCTTAGACTGGTTTAGCATTATCACTGCGTCGGCCTCAAGCCTGTATGGGCCCGCCAGAAGGTCTGCGGCCTTCAGGAATACTGAGGCGCGGTGATACCACTCCGCCTCAGACCACTTGGTCCAGGCGTCCAGGGCCTTCTCGATAGCCTCGCGAATCTCCTCCTCGCCAGCCAGATGGGCTATCGCTAGAACCCTGTCCTTCTCGTGGGGAGCCCTAATCTCTACCGTCTCTCCAGTCTTAACCTCCTTACCACCGATTATCAGAGGTATCTCCACAGTTCTACTCTTAACCTCTTCCAGCTTCTTCTTGAGGAGCTCCCTCTCCCTAGATCCAGGCCTGAACTCTAGGAATGGCTCGTTCTGGGGTTTTTCAATCTTCCATAAAGGCACTGCATGCCACCCTCCAGTTGATATCGTAATTGAGAATTTATACTGTCAGGGTTTTTCAATCTCGTAAGAAGTAGCCTATTAACTAGCTAGAGGTATGACGCTGCTAATACGGGGCTGGAGGGGTTAGCGGTCTAGCTCGTCTAATCATGTATCTGGGGGTAGTGGTGAGGGCGTCGCCCAGGCTGCCGAGGCCTCCTGCCAACATAGGCTCTATGACGTTGGGCGAGGCCATCCGGCTGTTCCTGAAGGTCCTCGACAGCCTGGGCTGGAGCCCCAAGACCATTAAGGTCTATAGGGCTGCCCTCAGAGACTTTTCCAGTAGTGTTGGCCCCGAGAGGCCTATGTCTGAGATAACTTCCGATGACTACTTGTCCTGGCTTTCCTTAGTCAGTAGGAGGGTCAGGGAGGGGTCAATCAGAAGGTCAACAGCACACTACTATAGCATAATGGTGAGGAGGTTTCTGAGGTGGACTGGAGTCGGAGGCGACATGCACGCCTACGGAAGGGGGGAGAGGAGGTTTAAAGGGTCTCTCAGGTGGGGCGAGGTCCTTACGCTTCTCCAGGCATCTAGGGATGTTATAGACGCTCTAATAGTTTCCCTGCTAGCCGAGACTGGGCTTAGAGTATCAGAGTTCCTCTCCATAACCCTCAGGGACATAGATATGGTGAAGGGATCCATCAGAGTTAGGGGTAAGTACGGTAAGGAGAGGGAAGTATTCCTAGGCCCTATATCGCGGTCTATCCTGGAGGAGTACCTCTCCGCCATCGGGCCCAGAAGGCCTAACGACAGGCTAGTGAATATATCTTATCAGGCTGTCTACAAGAGGCTCAAAAAGCTTGCAGAGAGGGCTGGAGTCGACCCAGAGAGGGTGAGGCCACATGTATTGAGGCATACTTTCGCCACAGAAGCCCTGAGAAGAGGGATGAGCCTGCCTAGTCTCCAGAGGCTTCTCGGCCACAGTGATATAAAGGTTACCCAGCTCTACCTCCATCTGACCAACGAGGATGTTAGGAGCGAGTACCAATCCCTCTTCCACCATACCACTTTGGCTCCACCGCCACTACCCACACCTCACCAGCCCCACCACATACCTCCCCACACAGCATACCAGCAACAATACCCCGCATACCCAGGATATTGGCAGCCTTATCAGGGCAGCGCGGCATTCCAGCATTGGCAGCATGCGCCAGCTAAGCCGCCTAGGCGTAAAAGCCGGTCAACGGCATAGACTATATATTCGCCTAGCCAGACGACAAGGGAAACTATAGCCTGAGGGAGCCATAATGAATTCAGGCAGCCCAACCTCGAGAGAAAGGATAGTCTTGGTAACTACCTCTAGCGTCGAGCAAGGCGTTCTCGTAGAGCTTGAGAGGCTGGGGTATGACCCAGTTGTTGAGGTGTTGGAAAAACTCAGCCATGGAGAGATACGTGAAATAGCCTCGAGACACAATCGCGGTAAAATCATAATCCCAGGCTCAGCACCAGGCGATTATTCCTCGCTAGGTGGCAGGATAGTTAAGGGTCCATATTCTATTAAGGTCCTCCCAAAAGTGTTGAGGGCATTCGGAATAGATAGCCTCGACCCGGCTCTCCCCGCTGAGAAGGCGTTAGGGTCTTCCTACCTAGCTGTGGTCCGCGAGGTCCTCGAAGAGCTCTCACAAAGCATAAATCCGGTCCTGGGAAGAGTGGACATCCCTGAGACTCCTCCCCCACTGCTCGTCGCGTCTGAGGTTTACGTAGACAAGTATGCCGGGCTGTATGATGCCCTAAGTGAGGTGCTGATGAGGGCCTCCTTAGGGGCGGACTTCGTAGGCCTCGGCACATCTAGCCCAGTTAACCCCAAACTATTCTCGAGGATAGTGGAGGCAGCTGTCGAGGCGCTAGGCTTGCGTGTGGCGTTAGATCCCCATGACCCTAGCCTGGTGGAGGGTCTCTCGAAGGATGTTGAGATAGATATTTTTATGAGTGTAGTGGCTGGAGGAAGGGTTCCACGCAGGATAGGGGATATCTCGAGGTATGTGGTTGTGCTACCGAACTATCAAAACAATGATCTGGAATCCCGGGCTTCAGCCGTATTGGAGGCGTGTGAGTGGGGCTTGTCCCAGGGGTTTAGGCCTGTAGTGGACCCCATAATGTTCAGGCCGGGCGCCCCAATAGGGCCTCTCTATTCCATGGCTAGTCTTAGGCTAGCCCGCGATCTGGGAATGAAGTGCCCGGCACTCCTAGGTATAAACAATTTCTACGAGCTAATAGACGCCGATTCCCATGGGGTGGTAGCTGCTCTAACATATTTAGCCCTAGAGTCGGGCGCGTCGTTGATATTAGCTAGCGAGGAGAGCAGTAAGGCTAGGGGCTCGACTCTCGAGGCTAGAATAGCCTCCTACATGGCGTCTTATAGCTTGGCCACAGGCTCTCCCCCCAAGGATATTATAATCAACCTCCTGGCGACCAAGACTGGCAAGTACGGTTCTTGGCATGGATGCAGCATTTATAGGGTCCTACCCAGGAGCTGGGCTTCATTCAGAGACTCCTCGACCACCTCGATAAGGTCCTCGGCCACCTGAACACCTCTTGCCTCAACCCTTATCGGCATGACGCTTATGTACCCCCTAGCATAGGCTCCGCCATCATATCCCACGGAGTCGGAGCCGTAGAGCTTGACGTGGTCTATTCTTCCAATGCTAACGCTACCATCCCCACTTATTTTGCCAGAAAGCCTAGGAGTTCTCGGCGAGGCTCTAACGACCCTCAGCCCTCGAGGCTCGCCTGCCGGTATGTTGACCGAAAGTGCTGAAAGCCCAGAAATACTTGTTAGGACCTCAGATAGCGGTTTGAACAGGATAGCCGCTATACGCACAGCATTTTCTATACAACCCAGGTCCTCTGGATAGCAGGAAGAACTGTAAGCCACACCCTTAACACCCTTGAATGCAGCTTCGACCACGGCACCTACAGTCCCGCTGCTAAACAAGTCGTGAATCCCTATGTTAGGCCCGTAATTAACGCCAGACACAACGATGTCAGGCTTGAACCCTAGTATGTCTATTGAGATCGCCACCATCGCTGCTGGAGGAGCGTCGGCCGCTACAGCTTCGCATCCCGGGCAGTCCAGCATGAACCTGTAGAGCCTAACCCTGCCTATCTTTCCAATACTTTTAGACGACCCGCTCCAGTTTCCTAGCGGTAGCGCTGTGAATACACTATGGCCCATACTCCTGAGTGTTGACGCGAGAAGCCTGGTGGACTTGCTACCGACGCCATCGTCGTTCGTTACTAAAACTTTCAAACTCCTAGCCTCCCCCCAAGCCCTCAGGTCAGGCTCCTTGAATATCCTGCGAGCCAACTAAACTTTTCTTGGGTCGGTGGTTAGGCGTTGAAGGCTGCTGTTGTAGGGGGCGGGATAGCTGGCCTTATGGCTTCATGGTTCCTATCTAGGGCTGGATATAGGGTATACATTTACGAGCAGAATCCGAACTTGCCGACAGCCTCCAGGATCTCGGCTGGAATAATAGACCTCACCCTGCCTCCATGGATCCTCCCTCTAGCCCTCGAGTCTCTCTCCATATATAGGTCTTATTTCCGCGAGGCGGTTAGGGATGCTCCCATCTACTGGGTGTCCAAACTTGATTCAAGCTGCAGCGACTCGACCTACAGAGAGCTGTCTAAGCTGCAGTTAGTCAAGGACGAGGTGGGTGGCCCGGCGAAGGTAGACTTAGGCGTGGATAGGAGTATGGCAGTCGGCCATGGCGAGGTCCTCAGGGTGATCCCATCAGCCCTTGTAGACACTGGCGATATATATAGGGCTGTTCTAGAGTCTGAGAGAATAGAGCTTGTAGAGGCTAGAGCTTCGGCCATATCCTGTGGGGAGGTCTACGCAGGGAGCTCGCGCTCAAAGTTCGACCTCGTAGTAGTCTCTGTAGGGGCATGGGTGGCTGAGATTGCAGGCCTGGAGATGCTCTCCGGCAAGTTCCACATTTACTCGTGCGACTCTATTTCCTTCAAAAACGGGTTGGTAGAGGCTGCCGTGATAGATGATTCAACAGGCTTCTACCTCGCTGAGAGGCCTGGAGAGATCCTAGCAGGGGATGGATGCTGTAAGCCCGTCGAGAGGCCCGAAGACGGCTTCTCACCTGATATTGATACTATAGTTGATGTGGCCATGAAGGTTGAGAAGAGGATCCCACACCTATCTCATTCCAGCGTGACGGCTTTCAGGTCATCCCCGTGCTTGACAGCAAAGGATGCAGCGCCCGTAGTAGGTCCTATTCCGGGTTGTAGTTCAAACTATGCAATTCTGGGCCTGGACGGTATTGGGGTGACGCTTGCCCCTGCCCTCGCGCGCATGGTAACAGAGGCAATTGAAGGAAGAAGGGAAATTCCTCGCAGGCTTTCTTCTGAGAGGCAGTTTAATGACGTGGGGGGAGTGTTAGAGCCGTCGAGCCTGTGCTAGCGGTCCATAAGGGCTACTACTCCTCGTGCTGTCCTCTCACAACACAAACAGCAAGCGCTATGGGGTTTAGCCTGGGCACGCCCTTCATGACCTCCGAGTACCTTCCGCAGGTCCTCGCATCGATCATCCTCTCCTCTACTATAACTAGAATTGAGTACACTATGGTTAGTACAGCTAGAGCTAGCACGAAATAGTGTTTTATCAAGCTAGCCCCGATGAACGCTGTTATGGCTGCAGTATAGACAGGGTGTCTAACGCACCTGTATGGGCCCTCGGTAATTATCTCAACCTCGCTGCACCCCCCGTTATCACGGCCTCCCGAAGCCTTGCGCCCTACAACTAGTCTGGAAATGGCGAATCTAAGCTCGTCTAGCGTTCTGGAGAGCATGTGTATTGGGTGGAAGTACACATAGGTGTATACAAGCTCTAGAGCGGCTAAGCCAACTATTAGCCCCCCAGCCACGGCTACGTAAGGATTTACCGGGCCGCTCTCAAGCCCTAGGATATCCACCCACACATATCTGGAGGCGAGAATCATAATGGCTAGGAATATCAGAACTAGGGAGGCCATAACAGCCGCCTTACCCCTACTAGGCTCCCCGCCCAACAGCCACACCCCAATAACGCCTCGTCTCTAACCACCGAAGCCTCTATAACCGGAGTTTAAGATAACACATGGTCTTTTAAGAGGATGCGAGATGCAAGTATAGTGATCCCGGTCTAGGACCTTGATGCCGATATACGTTGTGATATCACCTACTGCTAGAACTGACGGCAATTACCTGGCCAAGGGGTATGCTGGCCCTAGCGGGAGGCTCGATGTGGTCGCCAGGTCCTTTCTCGCCATAGCAGAGTCTAGCTTCAAATTCTACGCACTCCTACTAGGGCCTCCGAGAGCCCCACGCATCCTACTAGCCCCCAGCGAGTGCAGATCCAAAGTGTCTAGCGAGAGATCATTCATGGTCGAGGCTTCTAAAGCGCTTAGAGGCCTCGACTCTTGCTTCAAGGTTATTGAGGGAGGTGTAGAAACTCTCTCATACATCCTATCCAAAGAAACCAGTAGTGTTCTGCTACTTAGAGAAGAGGGTGGCGACGTCTCAAGACACCTTAGGGAGCTATGTGGGGATAGGCCAGCATTCATTGCTGGCTCGCATATTGACCCGCCTGAAGATGTGGCTAGATATATTGAGAGGTCTCTGAAGCCCGTTAAGGTATCTGTAGGCCCACTATCTCTTCACACAGACCACGTCTTCGGGTACATATCACTCTTGAGGATTGGCCGCGAGAACTGCCGGGGTCTTCAGGCCTGATTAGCTCTTGAGAACCTCGTCCAGCACTTTTAGAAGTACTTGGACTACAGCGTCCGGCCTCTCCCACCCCTTGTCCTCGACTCTAACGTAGTACATGAGCCTACCGTACTCGTCTACAATGTAGAATCCAGCTGTATGTACAATCAGCCCAGTCTCCTTGTCCCTTTGCACTATCAGGCCGAATTGCTTATAGAGCGTGTTTAGCTTCTCAACATCGCCTCCAACCCAGATCCACTGGGGGTCTAAGCCAAACCCTTCTAGCGACTCCTCGATATAAGCCCTGGCCTCCTCCAAAGTCCCCCTCCACGGGTCTACCTCTACAGTCACAAAGACCACTCTATCTAGCTCCCCCCTCTTGGCGAGCTCCGCCATCAAACCCTTCATCATCAGGGTTTCGTAGTGGCATATGTCGGGGCATCTCACATACTGTGGTACAATAATATTTATCTTGCCCTGTATAGGAACCGCCACCTCCCCCTCTGTGCTATCCACCTTAATTGGAAATACCCTCTGGTCCACCTTGAAGACAGTCGCATACTCAGACTCCACCCCTATGTCAGCCTTAGGGTAGAAGCCTGTCATGGCTGTGTAGATGTTAACAGACAGGCCTAGTATGATGACCATGAAGGACGCCACTAGAGCCCACTTGAAAGGCGATATCGAGGATAGTATCCTGTCAAGCTCGCTCACAAGCCGCCAACCCCGCACCCATACACCTCTACAGCCATGAATGATTCAAACACAAGGGAAGCAAATATGCAGACATCTAGAGACCCCCCGGTTTCAACGTTTTTAGATTGGTACACCAAAATTTCAAAAAATAGTTCGTGTTAAATGAACTCCAGAGCCCTCTAGATGAATGGCGGGACCTTGCCGAGAAGCCTTCCAATAACCAGTGCTATTAGTATCCCAGTCACCACTAGCCCAGCTGTGAGGGCCGACAAGGCGTACTTAGACACCATCCTCATCCACACCCCCAGCCTATCCTGGGAAGTATGGAGTGCATGTTAGGACGCTCGTGACAGCTGAGACGATAAGTATGACTATGAGTATCGCGCCGGAAACTGTCATACCCTTTATCACAATAGGCTCCTCTCTCAAGTGCTGGAAGAATAGGGCTATTAGTGCTGACTGGAATAGCGCTACTGCTACGACAAAGACCATCGGATTTCTAGTTATGCCTTCCAGCACGAAGAAGACTTCTATCACGGCAGTAGCCACTAGGACTATCCAAACACCTAGGTATTTCGCGAAGTCCCTCATAATCTTCTCCACAGCATTCCACCCCCTATCGCTACACCAGGTAGTATAGCGGGAATACTAGGGTCCACACCATCTCCACTATGCCCCAGTAGATGCCTACTGCCAACACCTCAGAGAGGGCTTGCTTGCCCTTCAGGGTTCCGTGGAATAGCTTCAGGAGTAGGTATGTAGTCGCTAGCACGCCTAAGAATACGTGGAGCCCGTGAGCCCCGGTGGTTAGGTAGTATGCCTGCATGTATATTCCAGCATCCAATCCTAGCCCAGCGGCTAGCAGCTCGCCCCACTCAAAGTACTTTACAACCAAGAATAGTATAGCCATGTACAGCGTTCCTAGGAGGCCTATAAGCGATAGCTTCTCGTTCCCGTTTTTGACGCCCAGGTATACTAGTGTGAATAGTAGCGTGCCCGTGAATAGTATAACAGTGTTTATGAGGCCTAACCAGACGTCGTGCACGAGATAGCCTGGAGGCCAGGCGTCGCTCATAAACTTGCCTACCGGGTTGAACCTGATGAAGAAGTAGACGCTGAATATGCTGCCGAAGGTCGCTATCTCGCTGGCTATGAACACCCACATGGCGCTCCTTATCTTGTCCTTGGGGAATGGCCAGTTCTCAACGTATCCTGGCAGGTCCTCCACGAAGAGGTTTCTCACATCCTTCCATAGCCATCTAGCTAGGGCGGCCATAGCTATTATTACTCCAAGGTACATCACAGGCTTGCTTAGGACGAGGCCCGCGAAGGCTAGGAAGAAGCCGGTACTTAGTATAAGTGGGTCTAGGGTTGCTATGTGGTGCGTTGAGTGGCTGGCGTGAGCCCCGTGCTGGCCTCCCGCGAGTGGGGTGCTTGGGATGTCAACCTCGCCCTTCCTTATAGACTCTATACCGTACTTCTCGATTGCCTCCTCGCTAGCGAACACTACGGTGTTATCCTCCCTGACTATGGGCACGCCGTGGAAGTTATGCTTGGGTGCGGGGGACGGTATGAACCACTCGAGAGTCCACGCGTTCCAAGGGTTGCTGGGCGCTGGAGGACCTTTCACTAGGGAGAGCAGGAAGTTTGCTAGGCCAACTAGCATTGAGACTCCGAAGATAAACGAGCCTACTGTTGATATCTGGTTTAGGGTCAGCCACTCTGGCACATCGTAGGTGAAGTACCTCCTCGGCATGTCTAGGAGGACGAACTGGGGGAGGAATGTTAGGGCTACGCCAACCATGGCTAGGACGAAGTGTATCTTGCCAACCCTCTCGCTGTACATTCTCCCAGTTATCTTAGGCCACCAGTAGTAGAGCCCGGCTATCAGGCCTAGGGTTACAGTACCTACTAGTATGTAGTGGAAGTGGGCTACAACCCAGTATGTACCCCTGAAACCCCTGTCAATCGCTATAGATCCTAGGTATACGCCAGTGGAGCCCCCGATTATGAAGTTTAGCAGTGATCCCACGGCGAAGAGCATGGGAACCGTGTATATCAGCCTCCCCTTGTAGAGAGTGAATATGAACGACATGACGGCCATCTCGAAGGGTATTGATATCAGTATTGTAGTTATGCTGTAGAAGAGCCTAGTGTAGATGTTGGTTCCTGTGATGAACATGTGGTGCATCCACACTATGAAGCTTATGATGGTCGCTATCAGGAAAGCCGTTAGAATATACTTCTTCGCGTAGATGGGCCTCCTGCTAAATGTAGTTATGATGTCAGCCATAGCACCTAGAGCCGGGAAGAGTAGTATGTAGACCTCTGGGTGGCCGAAGAACCAGAATAGGTGGTCCCAGAGGAGCGCACCGCCGGCCGGATTTAGGAAGAACTCTGTACCAAGATTCCTGTCGATAAAGAGGACGGCGGCACCTACCATGAGGGGCGGGAAGGCCCAGAGCATGAGTAGCATGGTGAATAGCATGGACCACGTGAACATAGGTAGCTTGAACCAACCCATGCCTGGAGCTCTCATGGCAGCTATGGTGACCATGAAGTTTATTGTTCCTATGGTTATGCTCAGAGATAGCATGAAGATAGATAGCGCTGCTAGGTCCATGCCAACCGTGGGAGTGTAGATCCTAGCGGTTAGAGGAGCGTACAGAGTCCAGCCCACGTCTGGAGCTCCTGCAGATGTGAACGCGCTTAGCAGGAGGAGGATGCCGCTGAATAGGTATAGCCAGTAGCTGAGGGCGTTAAGCCTGGGGAACGCCAGGTCCTTTGCTCCGATTTGGAGGGGCACTATATAGTTTGCTAGACCTATAGCAAAGGGAGACGCGAACCACAGGAGCATCACAAGGCCGTGGACTGTTACAGCCTGGTAGTACTCGCTGCCAACTAGGAAATTGGAGTACGGGAATGCAAGCTGTACCCTGAAGAGGAGGGCTAGGCTACCTGCTACCAGCAGGAAACCTATTGACGTGACTATGTAGAGAATGCCTATGTCTTTGTGGTCCGTTGTGGTCAGCCACTTCATAACCCAGGTCCTGAAGCTCACCCTAGAGCACCTCCCTGCCTGTACTGGGATATCACGCTGTTAACGTACTCTCCGAAGACCTCCGGCCCAGCGTTATACGCCTCGAAGAACTCCTCCTTATCTACTATTATGACCTTGCCCACCATGAGGCTGTGCCCTGCACCGCACAACTCGTAACAGTAGGCATTATAAACTATGCCGGGCTCCTCGGGGGTTGTTATCCACATTGAGTTCAAGATGCCTGGTATAGCGTCTATCTTATTCTTGAATTCCGGAATCCCAAACGCGTGGAAAACGTCCCTACTAGTCACCTTGAACTCTATTAGCGTGTCAGTCGGGAGCACAACATAGTTTATGGTCTTGATAGTCTCGCCACCTACGCTGTATTCAAACTGCCAGCCGAACTGGAATCCTATAACCATAATGACTACTGCCTCGTCTGCTGGAGGAGTGAACTCTAGGTATAGTGTCTCATCTATCGTAGCTACAATCAGAATGAACACTATGATCCCTGTAACGAAGAGCAAGTACTTCGACTTTCCTGATATACTCGACTCAACCATAATTCTAAACTTGCCCTTCTCGGCCTCAGCGGGACTCTCGTCAACCCTGCCCTTGGCTCTATACTTTATGAGATTATATATGAAGAAGGCTGTGACGGAGCCTGCAACTATGATTCCCACGGCTGTGAACAGCAGGAATAGCTCCCACCATACTGCCTGCGTGGGCAATATGTCCACTTTTACTACCCTCCTGCATTTGCTCATTTTGATATCATAAATTAGATGAGGCCCATGATTGATCGACAATATTTTACACTACACAAACGCGATTGTACCTAACACGCTATAGCAAATAGAATATATTTAGAATTGCTCAGTTTAGACACAAAACTACGATAGTTTTATACTAACCAACCCTTCGTCATGTATAGATTTATGCGTTTTCGTCTTTAGCCTAAACGTGCGGGGGTCTAGCCGCAGGGAAGCGCACATCACGAGTAAGTTGGGCTTCGCTCTAGGTGTTGGCTCTTCATCCCCCAAATCATAGTCCATCACAACACTGAGGCTTATTCATTAATCTAGCTCATGGTGCTCCCCAGGGGCGGAAGCTCTACATCATCCCCCCGGGCAAGTCGGTGCTGGAACGCTTGGTCATCGCACCATTTACCACTTTAAAAGCTATTTAATAGTAAAATGGTAATCGTTTGTTGTAGATTAGCCTCCAGCTATGAATCCGTGTATCGAGGGCAGGCTTGCGAAGTACACTAGGAATAGCAGGGCGACAACCACTAGTATCGGGTTAACCTCCTTCATTCTGCCTGTCGCAGCCTTGAGCGCAACGTAGCTTATGAAGCCTAATCCAAGCCCGTCTGCAATGCTGAATGTGAAGGGAATTCCAGCCAGTACTAGTACTGCAGGTATTGCTTCAGTAGGATCGTCTAAATCAATGTTCTTGAGGGTCGACATCATAAGCACGCCTACGATAACAAGCGCTGGCACGGTCGCATATGCTGGAGTCGAAGCTAGTATTGGAGTGAAAATAAGCCCTAGAAGGAATAGCGCTCCCACTACAACCGCCGTAAGTCCAGTTCTACCGCCACTCTGTATTCCCGCAGCACTTTCGATATACGTTGTTACAGTGCTAGTCCCCAGCAGGGCGCCCACTGTAGTTCCTACTGCGTCACTCAAGAGCATTTTACTCACACCAGGTATTTTCCCATCCCGATCCATCATGCCAGCCTTGGCAGCCAGTCCAGTCAGGGTTCCTAGCGTGTCGAAGAAATCCACCATGAAGAATGTGAAGACTATGGCTACTGCAATCGCAGGACCCATCGAGAGCAGACCAGCCAAGTCTATCTTGAGAGAGGCCTCGAAGCTTGGAGTCGAAACTATCTGTCCAGGCGGCTCCGACACGCCTAGGATCCATCCCACTATCATAGCCCCTATAATCGAAAGCAGTAAAGCGCCGGGCACCCCAAGAGCCATGAGGATACCAGCCGCCAGCGTGAATACCGCTGCTATGAGTACAGGTGGACTAGTAAGCATTTCAACGTTAATCCCCACACCCATCTCGGCGGGTCCCGCGGGCCCGACGAAGTCGATACTATTCAAACCTATGAGTGTTAGGAAGAGCCCTATACCAGCCCCAGTTGCGTACTTGATGGAGGGCGGGATACTGTTGGCAACCTCCTCTCTAAACCTAGTTATCGATAGAACTATGAAGACTATTCCCTCGATAAAGACCGCTGCCAGGGCTACCTGCCAAGGCTCGTGCCCCTCAATGCCTCTAGCCGCTAGAGCGCTGGCTATTAGTGGGGTAACTACAAATGCAAAATAGCCGTTGAGACCCATCCCTGGCGCCAGTGCGAAGGGAGCTCTCGCGTAAATACCCATCAATATCGATGCCAGGCCTGCAGATAGGGCAGTAGCAGTAACTACGCCCTCAGCAGGCATCCCAGCAGCAGACAGGATAGCCGGGTTTACGAATAGGATGTATGCCATGGTCATGAATGTTGTTAGACCAGCTATTATCTCGGTCTTAATGTTTGAACCCCTCTCTGTTACCTCGAAATAACTGTCGATCATCGATGTTATGCTACTACTCAATATCTTCACCTTCGTTCTCGAAAACTTCAGCAATAAATCCTAAATAGTCATTGCTAAAAATTTTAATTATTATTTTAAAACAATATTTCATGTTAATCGCGAAAGTCCGCCCGTGGATTACAGCATTTAAGCCGCTGAGACACAGAAATATAGGATCGAGTGTACCCCGGTCCCGTGCGAATCGACCCCGGAGCTCGGGGATACGTGTGCACGGGGCGGGTCACTCCCGGCCATCCTAACCACACCATACTCCTCGGAGCCGAGGATTATGACGGTAGGCTAACTCACAACATCTCGTAATTACCGATATACCTTCCACTCCGAGAGAATGTGTTATGGTACTCAGGTAAGGGAGCGGCGTGATGATTGGATATATTGTGGTTACGGGCACAGCTGGGTCAGGTAAGAGTAGCTTGGTGGGAGCTCTAGCCGACTACATAAGCTCTATGGGGCCCAGCGTTGCCACCGTGAATCTAGATCCCGCAGTAGAGAAGCTTCCCTACCATCCCTCAGTAGATGCTAGGAATTATGTCTCCATCGGGGAGCTACTAGATAGAGGACTAGGACCTAATGGAGCTTTGGTGGCAGCGGTGGACTCGCTAATCAACCACGTTCTCGAGATAAGGGAGGAAGTCCAAGAGTACTCGCCAGAATACGTTATTATAGACACTCCAGGCCAACTAGAACTCTTCGCCTTCCGTGTAGGAGGCCCCCTAATATTGAAGGGTATAATCGGTGACGGCAATGCTCTGAACCTCTTTCTCCTGGACGCTGTATTTATGGACAACGCCGCTGGGATCGTTTCATCCCTACTCCTCGCCAGTAGCGTTGCCCTCAAGTTAGACCTACCCCAGGTTAACGTGGTTAGCAAGTCAGACCTTCTCCTGGACGAGGTTAGGGATGAAGTCGTCCCTAGGCTTGGAGAGCCTGGCTTCCTAGAGTTTCTCCTTGAGAAGGACAACACGCTCTCAGGACGCTGGAAAGAGATGGCTGAGAGGCTAGCTCGGGCGGTTGAAGACTCTGGTTTTATAGGCGAGGTGCTACAGTCTTCGATTTTCGAGGCGGAGACCCTATCCCTGCTGTATGCCAAAATCCAGCAGATACTAGCTGGGGGAGACGACTATAGAATCTATGATTTAAGCATGGACCGGGATATATGAGCGGCTATATTATATATTTAGATGTGCTCAGCGTCCCGCCACACCCTCCAAATGATTCAAGCCTAGAAGCTTCAGAGCAGCTAGACAATCCTATCCTTCCACAGCCAAAAACTTCTAACCATTACCTAAGAGGGTGTCAGCACCACGATATGTCTGAATAAGCTTTTAACCCCCAAACACCAGGTTAGTGAAGACCGGGCCTAACGAGGTCCATGACTGCCTCACCTAATAGGTGATGAATTAGTGCAAGGAAAGAGCGTTGCAGACTTCAGGCGTGAAGAAGAGCAGATAATGAAGACAATTGACGAGCTTAAGGAGCAGATCGTCAGAGTTAAAGAGGAGAGGAGAAGGCTCATATCCGAAGTGAAGGCCCTGAGGGAGGAGAGGAGAAGGCTTTCACAGGAGAAGAGAGAGCTTGTTGATAAGCTGCGCGTGCTGAGGGAGGAGAGGAAGAGAGTGCTGGACGAGCTTGCAAAGCTAAAAGAGGACCGCAAGAAGGTTAGAGACGAGCTAGTCATAAAACGAGACCAGCTCAAAGTCCTCAAAAACCTGCTCTCAGGAGAGGGGGGCAAGCTAGCTAAAATCAGCCTAAAAAGGCTGCAGCGGAGGCTTCAGGAGCTAGAAATGATGCAGATGACCAGGGTTTTGAGGCCTGAGGAGGAGAAGAGGCTGATAGAAGAAATCTCTAGGCTGGAGGAGCTGATAGAGAGGGTTAGGAAGGCCAAGGAGCAGGCACTCTCAGTTATGGAGCTCCAGGCGGAGGTTAAAGCGCTAGTTTTACGGCTCAAGGACCTCAATGGCAGGATAGAGGAGCTCAGGAAGGAGGCAGGTATTATAAAGGAGGAGCTGGCTAGCGTTGTAAACAAGATAGAAGAGTATAGTGAGAAAATTAAGAATCTCAGCGAGGAGATAGACAAAAGAAGCACTAGGATAGATGAGATGACTAAAGAGCTAGACGATCTCTACGTTAAGTATAGAGAAGCAATGACCCGGCTAAAGGACATAAGGGTTGCAATGACCCGCGGCCTCGAGCTAAGCGAGCTCGAGAAGAGGCGCGAGGAGGTTAAGAGGAAGATGGAGAAGGGAGAGCCTTTGACACTTGAGGAGCTCAAGCTGATATACGGGTTCTACGAGTAGCTCCCTCACACACGCTATCCTCGAGATTCTAGCAAATTTAAGGTGAGACACACTATTTGATGATTAAGATGTTTATTAGTAATGTGTAGGTAGTCCTCTCCACAAACACGCTATCCCTGTATTTATCGTCGTTTGGCTAGCGGTGACGTCTATTAAAGACTAGACCCCACATTGCTGTAATATTCACCCATATCTTAGCCTTCTCATTCTTTCCAAGAGCCTGCTAGTTCGAGCCTTTACCTCGGCGACTATGCACCCGCATGCTGGTGTAGGCAGGCTTATTCTTGGGCCACCTGGTAGAGTTTCAACGCCTGAAATGGCATAGACTTCTACTGTGCTTGCAGGGAAGGGAGGGTTAAAGTAGACAGTCCCACCACCCTCCTCCTCCAAAGAAACCGACTTTATAATGATGGCTCCATCACTAGTGCCCTGTAGCAGTGCATGGGCCTTAACTGAATAGAAGTTTCCCAACCTTGCTGGAGCGCGGTCCATGGTTTCGTAAGTGTAGAGCAGCTCTAAGAGGGCTCTATAGCCCTGTGGAGTCCGCCCCTCAACAATCCCCAGTATACTAGAGAATTCCACCTCAAGATGCCCGGGCCTTGCTACAACTAAAACACCCCCTGGCGAGGCTAGAGACAGTTTTAGCCCCGGCCCCTCAACACTGACCACGTTAGCCCTTACACTAGCAGATTCTAGCTTGAAGGACGCGGTTGCAGCACCATAGAGTAATGTCATCCTATGTGATGCCACACCCGTTCTTATGGTGAGCGTAGCTGGTTTCTCCAGAGGATCCAAAACCATGGGCCCTGATCTTGAAGCAACTCCCACAAAGCTCTTAGTAGCTATTAGTAGGAGAGTTCCATAGCTGGCGCCCTCGACCTCGATCAAACTTCCACCAACCTTGTGGGTCGAAATCCTCTTTTGAAGGCTGGGAGTGGCACACCGAGATATCGGTGCGGATGCGGCCGGATCTATAGAAGCCATAGATACGTATCCAGCCTCGGATTCTACGCAGCCACCGATGGGAGCTGGAATAGGCAGTAATGGTCGCCACGAGAACGGGTTGAAAACCGAGTTCTCCACTATATCCTCATCAAAACTCTGCGCCTCTAGCCCCTTCGGGGGCCTTATTACGCTGTAGGACATGGTAAAGCCGTGTGGAGGCTCTCCCAGATAGTCTGCAACAAGCTCCCCGAAGCCCCACTGATAGGTGCCGCAGGACAGCCTCACTAGGCATCCTGTGTTAGACGCAATCCCTCCAGCGTTTAGTCCAGCTTCTAGGAAGACTGGGGCTATACCTGGGATGGATATCCACTGGTTCGTGCTGACTAGATCCTGATAGTTTTCAGCCTCTGGTAGCATGAGGCCGTTAAAACATCTTTTCAATAAGCTCACCGAGCTTCTTGATATCTATAGATTTGAAGACCAATAGCGCGTCCTCACCAATATAGTCTATAGATCCCCCATAGCTCTCCACCACATCCTCTACATCACCCTCACCAACACCCCTCAAATAGATGTGGACCCTGAACTCTCCTCCACCTCCACTGCTAGATACTGTTATCTTAGCCCTTGGCTCGCCTTTACTATAAGCCCTGACCACCCAAACCTCAGCCACATCCAGTCTATCCAGCGTCCTAAACCTCTCCCTCGCGGCTACAACCCTGAAGCCCATACCCTCCAGGAGGCTAGCCAAATCCTTGAGCTCGCCCTCCACGCCTTCTCCACCCGCGATAAGCGGCGTCTGAAGTCCGCGGTAATCTCTTCACCACTGTAGATCATCAGGTGGGGGCAAGTATCTTCATCCGCCAACAGAAATATGGGTCCTCCTCGGGGGTTTAAAGAAGAGCTTCTTAGACCGACAACCCCCCATAACTAAATAGAGCCTAGCACACGGATCCCAGATAGAGGCGGGAAGAGTATGATGATTTACTCCCGGCCCGAGCTGTGCAGTGCGATGAGGAATACTTACCCGTCTGACTAATGCCTAGTATTGAAATCCTGTTGCCGCGAGCAGGACATGATACTTCTTCAGGTAATACTGACTCTTTTTATTATTATAACGGGTTTGGATCGTGCTGATGATACCATACTGTTACCACCCCCTCCACCCTCTCCTTATCTTGGTGCTAACATAGGGCTCGGAGGTGTGCCAAAGACGTGGGGAAGCCAGGCGTCTATGAGGTAGAGTTCGAAAGGCCCCTAGCAGTAGTCCTTGTTGCTCTAGAAGAGGTGGGGATAAATGCCGATGTAGAGAGGGTGGCTAGCATACTGAGATCTCTAGGAGAAGGAGGCAAGGGTGGGTGGGCCCTACTAATAGCATATCGTCTCGCTCGAGATCTCGAGAGACTTGAAGCTCTAATAAGCCTGGCAAGGAGGGGTGTTAGCCCCAGGAGCGAGGTATTCTTTGAGGCCAAGAAAATGCTGCTGGGCCGTGGAGAAGGTTAGCTATAATGGGGACTCCATGCACCTCTATAGGCTCTCAGACTCGCCTGCCTGTATAGGACCTCTAACTGTGAGCCTCCCCTCAGCCGCCGCCTTAACGTATTCTAGGAAGTCCTCTTCGTATGGAACTCCCACGAACACTAGATAGCCGTTAATTGCTATGCTTGGAACGCTCATAACCCCATACTTGTCTGCTATGTCAGGGTTCTCATACGCCTCTACGGCCTCCGAGAGTATTACGGGGTTGCCCTGCTTCCATGCCTCGTAAGCAAACATGTGGGCTAGGAGGACTGCGTAGGGGCAATATGGGCAGCTCGGAGTCACAATCGTCTCTATGTGTACCTTCCCATTCAGGCTTCTCAGCTGTTCTTTAGTCGAGTCTTCTAGTCCCGACTCATCCTCGCTGAGCCTCATTACAACTTCTACTAGCGCTCTTATCTCCTCTCCTGCAGGTATTCCTGTCCATCTTACCATACCGTCTGCGAAGGATACTGTAGGTACTCTTTCAACACGCCTTGCCCTAAAGGCCTCCTGGTCGTCCTCCCTGTAGAAGGTTCTAACCTTGAGTAGCTTTTCCCCATCCTTCTCCGGGGACTCCTCCTCCATAGCCTTCATCAGCTTTAGGGTGTCGCCGCAGGCTTCACAGCCTGACCTGGAGAGGAATACTTCAGCCTCAACGGGCTTTATCATCTCGGCTAAGGTCTCTCTAAGCTCTCTGCGGAAATCCTCCGAGAGGTCTAGAACGTAATATCTTGCCATCCAGCATCCTCCCCTACAGTATTCAATCCTGGATTCATTAACAATCTTATGCTTTGAAGCTTTCAAACATTATTTATATTTTTAGGTTCTAATCCACCCACACCGCTTGTAGATGGGTTCTCCCACAAACGAGATAATCAATTTTTCCCAAAAGTAGATTATAAATTTTTAATTTCGCTTCTCAGCAATACCTGAATTCCCATCTTGACCGGCTAGACGTATGTAGGGAATGTTTTAAGCCATTCTAATTTATCTTATTATAACGTGGGTTAAAGGCGTAGTATTAGTTATTGTTGGGGTAGGTAGTATATGATAGCTAAGGTCGAGTTGCCCTGCGAGTACGCCGCCAAGAACATATTCCCCTCGATAAGGGCGAGCATCGCTAAGATACTTGTTGAAGAGTTCAACATGAGCAAGTATAGTGTGGCCAAGATCCTAGGTGCGACCCCAGCGGCCATATCCTATTATATCTCCGGCAAGCGGGGTGAGAAGTATGTTAACGAGATAGTGAATGACGAGGAGCTCCTAAACATTGTGAGAGAGGCTGCAGCACTACTAGTAGCCAAGGCCGAGCGAGGCGAGGACGACAAAGAGTATGTAGCTAGGATACAAATCCTTATGTGCAAGGCTTGCAGCAGGCTTAACGTCCTAGCTCAGAAGTACGGCTGCCCAGCAACCATCTTCGGCCAGTCAATGAGGCTTAGGTAATGGATCTCAATCCAAACACCCCTCACCCAGCAATAGTCCTTATACAATCCTCCACCCTACCCTCAGCAAGTTCTTCTATGCTGCACTCAATATATGCAGCCATAACGTTATGGTAGGGGGGTCCCAGCCGTGAGAATAGTGTTACTACCTTCCCGGCGTGATTGAGCTTGTAGCCCAGGCTCGCTGGTTCGTGCCCTCTCACAATAAGACCAACACCGAGACTCTTAGTTACCGCCATAGTCACTGGTCTACCCCAAAGGCTTCCCACACCTCTAGGGTTATAGGCTCTGGGGGAATCGCTCTCCATGGGGTCGTTCCATAGAATCTCTACCAGGACCTCTATACTCCTATCATAGCCAAGGTAACTGTGCGGATCTTTCTTCAATAATTCCAGGTTGATTGTAGGAGGGCCTCCGTGTAGCAGCAGGGCTGAGCCCCTTAATATCATGGCATGTGGCATTACATCGAACAGCTCTCTCGACAACGAGTATAGTTCCTCCCCTCTAGCACCGTAAAGATGCTTCAGCACGTATGGGTAGTCGTGGGGTACAGGCTCGAGCCCTCTAGGAGGCTCGTGGTTCCCCCTCAGCGTTACTACTCTCCCTCTATAGTCTGTGGCTAACCTGGCTAACTCCCATAGAACTTTAGCCTGGCCTTCGGGAGGGCCTCTATCAATATAGTCTCCTAGGAATACAGCTAGGCCAGAAGATTCGAGGAGAGCCTCTATTCTGTCCAATATTTTATGGAGCGTGGCGTAGTCGCCGTGAATATCACCTATTATTGCCACTTCCGTCAGGCCGCCTAGCTCTATCTCCACGACTCCCCCGTTTACTCGGGATTCCGGCCAAGGTAAGTCACTCTCTAGTCTTTCAATTCTCATCTTTAGGTTTTGCAGGGCTTCGCTGAATTGGTAGGGCGTGGGCAAGTCTGCGCTGTTCCCCAACCGATTCACCGGAGGATAGTTTAAATATTATAATTCGCCTTTAGTATAAATAAGTTAATGGTGGAATAGTACCCGGCTTCAACTCCGGGTTTGAGGGCTGTTGATCCATGGCTAAGACACCCGTGGACTACGAAGACTACCTATACAGGGTGATAGCGACAGTATACAGGTACTCGAGAAAAGTAGTGGTGCTCGACTACCCGTCCAGCCCTGCCAAGAGGAGCATAGACCTCATAGTAGAGCTGCTTGATGGACGCAGAATCCTCGCTAAAGTAATCTACGACGCCAGCATGATATCCAAGAGAGAAGTAGCGGAGCTCTCGTCAATAGCCCACAGCCTCGGCGTTTCCGCCCTAATAGTGGCCGACAGGATAGGAGATGAGGAGGTTCTAGACGGTGTTGTCTACGACAGGTACGGCGTAAACCTCGTAAACCTAGAAACCCTCGAGAACTATCTCTCGGGCAGAGACCAAGTCTATGTATCCAAGTATAAGGACCTCTACACAGCTAATGTGAGTGGTGACAGGCTAAGGGAGAAGAGGCTAGAGAGCGGTCTCAGCCTAGGCGACGTGGCCTTCATGCTCAAAACCTCCAGGAAAAGCGTATATGAGTACGAGAGAGGCTATATGGCTCCCTCTGTAGATAAAGCCGAGAAGCTCATAGAGATTTTCGGCGACGACATTTTGGAGCCTATAGACATCCTAGCGAGCCCGAAAAAGCCTGTAAGCAAAGTAGACTATGATACCAGCGAGGAGGCAGCCATAGGTGAGAAGCTCTCAGAGCTGGGCTACAAAGTGAGCCACGCCAAGAGGACTGTTATAGATCTAGCAGCCGGCTCCTCCTCAGGGGACAAGAGGATGATAATCGTTATCAGAAGAAGTAGGGAAAGCGAGGAGAGGCTGGCCAGCAGGCTTGCCAAATGCGATAAAGCCAGCTCTATCCTGTCTACCGATGTATTCGTCATAATATCCGAGGACGCGCCGCGCGCAGCAAGAAGCCTTGAGAGTGATAGAGTTATAGCTGTCAGGATGAGGGAATTCCTCTCAAGACTATCTGGTGGTGAGTCGTAGGAGCTAGAACACCACGAACTTGGAGACCCGGCGAGTCCCTGGTTGACTGCCTCACCCATAGAAGCTCTCTTCACCTCACAGGCCCTCCAGGCTCTGGCAAGAGCACATTAGTCCTATCAATAGCCAGAGAGCTCGAGTCCAGGGGCTGCTCTGTTGGAGGCATGATCGCGCCAGAGGTACGCAAGGGAGGTAGGAGGGTGGCATTCAAGATCGCAGATATAGCTTCGGGGAGAGAGGGGTTTCTAGCTGTTACAGACCCCAGACTACTAGGCCTCAGGGGATTATCGGGCCCGAGGTTCGGCAGGTATGTGATAGTAGAGGGTGATGTCGAGAGAGTGGGAGTCAGGGCTCTACTCGACGCCCTGGCTAAGGCTGATGTTATTGTGATCGATGAGATAGGCCCTATGGAGCTCTTCTCTAGGAGTCTAGAAGAGGCCATTATTAAGTCGCTCAAATCTAGCAAGCCTGTTGTAAGCGTGTTTCACAGAAGACTCTCAAAAACCCATCCCCACATATACCGTCTACTAGAGTCGAGTGGGTGTATGGCTTGGGTTGACGAGGCTTCGAGACGCTTGATAGCTGATATAGTGGGTGAGATCGCTGATGCCATCTCGTCGAAGGCTAGCTGTGGTTAGGGAGGGTAGAGCCCTACTATACATCCCCGACCCCAGCAGGGCTATTGTCTCGGGAAGGCTGGAGCCAGCATGGCTAGACGTCTTCTACAATCCCGCTATGGAATTCAACAGGGACTTTAGCGTCGCCGTCTTCAAGACGCTCTTGAAAAACATTGGCGGGAGGTCTAGAATCGCCCTAGACGCCCATACAGGGGTGGGTGTCAGGGGGATTAGGTATCTTCTTGAGGCTGGATTTGATGAGGTCCTCATGAACGACTTGAACCCGGAAGCCTCGGGCCTTGCCTCATTGAATGCAAGGCTTAACAGAATTGACCCTAAGAGATACGCCATCTATACTAGGGATGCCAACAGCCTTATGCACCATCTCAGGCTCGAGAATCCTACTCCACTAGCCGCGATAGATGTAGACCCCTACGGCAGCCCTGCCCCATATATAGAGAGCGCTCTCTCCTTGGCCGGGAAGGGCAGCCTGCTAGCTGTTACTGCGACAGATCTGGCAGTTCTAGAGTGTAGCAAGAGGGCCGCAGCAGTTAGAAGATACCAACTGGCTAGCGCGCGGAGGCTGAGCCAGTCGAAGGAGGTAGGGCTAAGAATACTGCTGGGCTTCATAGCTAGGCGGGCCGCCTCTCTAGACAAATATATAGTACCTAAGGTTTCAATGTATGCAGGCCACTACTATAGATTGATTCTTGAGGTCGGGAGGGGTGCGAGACGCGCTGACCGCATGCTACAGGAGTCTATCGGAATGGCAGTTTACTGCACAAACAATGGGGTAGCACTTCTAGTCCGCCAGGGACTGGAACCTCCTTGTGGTGATGGAGAGGTCGTGGGGCCCCTATGGGTGTCCGGCCTTGGAGACCCCATGGTGGCTGCTGAGGTTGAGGAGACTGTAGGCACCATGACGTGGCTTGCAACAAAAAAGAAGGTTTCACAACTTTCTAGAATTCTGCGAGCAGAGTACGAAATAGGGGGAGATAGCTTATTCTACTCCCTAACCAGCATCTCCTCCGCCCTCAGGGTTAACACTCCTAAGAAGGATCGTGTTATAGAGTTTCTTAGATCGAGGGGGTATAGGGCGGCTCCTACCCACTTCGCTGGTGACGGCATTCGTAGCGATGCGCCTGCTGGCGAGGTGGTTGATGCTGTTGCTGCCGTGGCCAGGTCCTCGCGCGCCTGAGACAAAAATGCCCTGCGGACTTACACGATCTATTCCTCGCGGAAGCTGTACATCCACTCATCGATCAGCTTGCACGTCTCTGGACTGTAGAATCCTCCTTTACCACACTCGTCTATGTAGGGGCAAATAGTGCATGGGATGTCTAGTATAGAGGATATATTTACTATCAGCCTTATCTCCTTCCTGTCGCTCGGCTCTGCTGGGTATAGCTTGTAGGTCTTACGACCGTTAATGACTACCTGCTCCCTCCTTATGATCCCCTTCCTGGCTAGCCTTAATACTATCCTCGACCCCTCCCTGCTGTCGAGTCCTAGCCTCTTCCACAGCTCGCTCTGGAGTATGCCGCTGGATCTTTTTATTAGATCGAGAGCACGTCTCTCATAAACCTCGACATTCTTAACCATAGTTATGGCAACACCTCTGGTTTATATCTTTTCATCACGTGTCAGGGAGCTTTGAGTCCCGGTTCCTTTATATGATACTAAAACCCGTTAAACTCTATAAACCTTAAACAAATGGTCCAGGAACTCTATTCAGTTTGTGCGCCCCGCAGATGCCCACCCTTAACCAGCAGTAGAGTTTCGAGTCTACCGCTTATTACTTATACATTCATATCGAGTAAGTGGGGGTATCACGCATGAAGGTGTGGGAGGTAGCGAGAAAGCCGAAAATAGTTGTGACTGCTAAGGAGCCAGCTACCTATGTGAGAGCCCTGCTACGGGATTCTGATGAAGATATCGCTATAGTAGTTGAGGACGATAAGACTGAGAAGTTCGCTGGGTATATCACCACGAGGGAAGTTATACAGATCACGAGCCACTTCTCCTCCTTGAGAGCTAAGGACCTGGCTCTAGACTACCCCGTCGCATACAAGGACGAGGAGCTCGACGAAGTTTATAGGAGGATGGTTGAGGAGAAGGTTGTCGCAGTCCCCGTGCTAGATTCGAGGGATAGTCAGAAGGTTGTGGGTGTCATAACACTAGCGGACATAATTAGGGGTCTCAAGAGGGCGGGCTACAAGCCCCAGGCAGAGACTGTTGCTGAGGTGATGACCACAGATGACTTGGATAAGCTGTTGACAACTCCAGACGAAAGAGTTAACAGGGTTTGGAGCGATCTAGTCTCGGGGAGGATTCTAGGCAAGGTTGTAGTCAAGAGCCCGGAGGAGCCGGTTCCCTGGGGTATCATTACTCTAAGAGAGTTTGTTGAAACCAGCAGATGGTTTTTCCATAGGGAGAGCGAGCGCGGTTTGAAGAGCGTGGCTAAAGTTAGGAGCATTATGCTCAGGGGTGCTCCTGCCGCTACTCCCGACACGCCAGTAGAGCTCGTTGCCGACTTCATGGTAGAGCATGGATACACGGTTCTACCCGTCATCGACGATGAGACAGGGAGGGTTGTAGGTGTTATAACAATCGAGGACGTAGCTAGAGCCTACATTGAGGGGGCTAAGCCAGGCCGTGTTAAGCCTACAGTCAGGCTACCAACCCCAGTGCCAGCTGGAAGAGAGGAGATGGTGGAGTACGCCTCTACCAGTGGTATACTTAAGAGGGTTTTAGTCGAAAAGCCTGTGGAAGAGCGTCTCTCTGGGCTTAGGGCTGGCGATGTAGCTAGGCCAGAGCTCCCTGCGATCAGCATTAACGACACAGTTGAGCATGCTAGGCGGGTGATGCTCAGATATAGGACTGGCTACGTCATAGTTGTTGACGATCAGGGTAGGATACAGGGTGTCGTGACGAAGTGGAGTATGCTGAGGGCTATAGGGCTTAAAGGGCCCGTCTGGAGTAGGAGGGTTTATGATAAGTTCTTCATAGACTTCATAATGGACAAGGACCTGCCCAGAGTCAAGCCTACAGAACCTATCGAGAATGTTGCCCTGAAGCTCGTCAGGTCTAGGGCTGAGGTTGCTATAGTCGTGGATGAGGATGGCAAGATCGTAGGCTTCATTACTAAAGACGATCTAGTAGAGGCTTACCGTAGACTCATGGCCGGCAGGGCCAGGGTAGAGAACATAATGACCCCGGGTAGAATGGGCCTAGTTCACCCCCACCACACGCTGCACCACGCAGTGACGAAAATGCAGAACCTGTACCTCGACGCTCTAACCGTCTACGACGGCTCCCAGGTTGTGGGAGTCGTCTCCGCCAACAGGCTCCCCTTTGTAGCCTACGAGGGTGGTGCTGGCAGGAAGTCTAGAAGGCTTGTTTGGGTTAGGAAGCTGGTTCGCGGCGCTGCTAGGTTAGGGAGGTATGTCAAGATAGTGCCTCTTCTAGTCATAGACGCCACAACCAGCCTCAGAGGCGTTCACGTGCGGCCCGAGGACGACGTAGTCAAGGCAATAGACCTTATGAAAAAGCATAATGTCGATGGTATCCCTGTGGTAAGCGATGATGGCAAGCCCCTGGGTATAGTGACCAAGACCGACATAGTTAGAGAGCTGGCCAGAACAGCCCAGGTTAGAGTGGAGAAGGCTGTTGAGATTCAGCCAGAAAGGAGGACTGGAGAGGCTGAAACTAAGGCCTAGCCAGAAATCCAGAAATTATGATGATACGACGCCATAGGCTGTCTCCCCTCCTGCCATGCTCCCCTTAAGAGTTTTTCCCTGAATCTTAGGGGTCTACGCTCCTATAAGGCCGGGAAGGTAATACCCAATATTGCAATACACCAATAGGCACAACCCGCCCGAGGGGCGCTGAGAGATGGCTTCGAGACGTAGGAGAGCTCCTAGAAGTCGTCCTGGCAAGGTAGGGCTAAGGCCTAAGAAGGTTAGGCTTGGTAGGGTAAAGGCTATTGTAAGAACAGGGCACGTACTGGTAGAGCCCGAAAACGAGAGAAGTGTGGAGGCTGTATTCAAGCATGGCAGGCTTAGAGTCGTTGCTGATGACGGGCCGGTTATAGGCTACGTGTCAGACGTCATAGGAAGAGTAGACAATCCCTACATAGTCGTGAGAGCCAAGGGCAAAAACCTAGAATCAAGCTTAGAAGTTCAGCAGGAGCTATTAGCACTAATTCCTCCCCACCGGCCTAGGCACAGGCCTAGGAGGAAGACTTCAAGACGGCGCAGGCGATAGCGAAGGGGGTCAAGCCCACTAATAGGAAGCGCTATGCTAGCCATAAACCCCCTTCGGGCGGGTCCCCCTGGTGTGTTGCAGACTCCAAGCTACTCTCTCCCGTGTGAGGTGGTAGGTGTGGACTCTGCTGTGGCTGGCTGCACTAATATTGTAATCACCTCTGATGGTAAGAGGGTTTGCGAGGATACTGGAGTGATTTTGAGTGAGAGCACGTTCGCGGACTACGGTCCTAGCACGAGGGATAGGTCTAGCCTCGCCGAGTCTAGAGCTCCCATATCCTATAAGACCCACGACATGAATATAGGAGCTAAGATCGTAGACTTCAGCCGCAAGAGGAACCCGCTTAGCAGAGCTAGGAGTAGGAGAGCCAGGTATAGGACTAGCAGCATCTCTAAGAGTGACGTGCCAACAATAACCGCCCTCCAGAGACTCAAGGAGACTGCTGAGGTCCTAAACCTCCCTGACTCTGTGCATGAAACTGCCGCCATGATTCTAAGACACTTTCTAGGCCAGTCAGCCAGGAAGCCAGGCAACCTAAACACTTATGTCGCGGCAGCCGTTGTGAAGGCTGTAGAGGTGCATGGGATCCCTATAAGTAGGGGGGAGATCTGCAGGGCTCTAGGAGTTAGCGAGTCCGCTGTGCAGAAGGCAGCTCTTATCCTATCAGACACCCATATAGTCAGGATGCTTACACGCAAATCTATAAAAAACGCCAAGTCTAAGGGCACTAGCGTCAAGCTGGAAAGGATAGATGAGTTCATTAATAGGCTTGTGACAAACCTTGATCTGGGCTATGACGTGAAGAAGCTTGCCATGGAGTTCGTGAGGACTTCACTAAGAGCCGAGGGGTATCCGGGGAGGAAGAACTTCGACGGCAAGAAATCCGCCGCCCTAGCAGCAGCGGCTGTATACCTAGCTGCTAGGCTGCTAGGCCACGATCTGAGCCAGAAGAAGGTTGCTAAGGTCCTAGAGCTCAGGGAGTCTAACATTAGAAAGCACTACAGGTTCCTCATGGACAACGTGGCGATAGTCGTCTACGTCTGAGCCTGCCACCTGTTGAGATAACAACTTGATTTTTAATCGATGCCTAGCCTCTCACAAAACCCCACACACTGCATATCCCTTCATCTACCTTGATCTATAGCATAAGCCTCCCTAGAAGTGCCCCTAATCTAGGGTGAAGCTTAGTTGCCTGTTAATGTTGCTGTCGGCACATCAAACCCTATTAAGGTTAGGGCTGTGGAGCGGGTTTTCTCGCGGTTCTACGATGCCAGTGTTGCCATGGTCAAGGTTGTTACTAGCGTGGGTAGCCAGCCAGTCGGCCTAACAGAAGTTATGGCAGGTGCTTTAGAGAGGGCTGTGAAATCCTTGAGGTCCTCGAGCCACGATTTCGGCGTGGGAGTGGAAGCTGGTCCGATCACTTTCCCATCCTCTTCCGGCTATTTGGAGACTCAGATAGCTGTAGTGGTAGATAGGGAGTGTAGGGCATCTGTAGGGCTCAGCCCCTCGTTCGAGCTAGATAAGAGAATAGTGGAGTTAATGATAGTAGGCGTAGAGCTGGAGAAGGCTGCTGGGATTAGCAGGATAGGTGGCCTCGGCGAGGGAGTGGGGTTTGTCGGTGTCGCGAGCCTCGGGACGCTAAGCCGACAGGAGTTAACGGAGCAAGCCGTCCTAATGGCGCTCCTACCTAGACTAGCGGGCCAGACCACCCTCGCCAGTGTTAGGGATGTTGCGGAGCAGGCTGGAGTCTCGTTCATAGACTGCTAGAGGTTACACTAAATATAAGCCCTACGCTACTCCCGATCTCATCCTGTGGGGTAAGGAGTCATGGGCATCTACCAGTGGAGGGACAGAAAGAAGCCCACTGGGGGCAAGAAGGGGAGATATTATAAGGTCAAGAGGAAGTATGCCATGGGCAGGCCCTTCACGCCTGCAATACTGTCCCCGGGCGAGGAGGAGGAGAGGAAGAAGGTTCGAGCACGCGGTGGAGGCTATAAGATTAGGGTGAAGAAGGTGGCTTTCGCAATAGTATCCAACCCCAAGACGGGCGAGGCTAAGAAGGCTAGGATAGTTAGAGTAGTAGAGACTCCGGCCCTGAGGGAGTATGCGAGGCGTGGAATAATAATCAAGGGGGCTATCATAGAGACAAGTGCTGGTAGGGCCGTCGTTACCTCGAGGCCGGGACAGGACGGTGTGGTTAACGCGGTGCTCATTGAAGAGGGAGGCTAAGAGCTGGGAATGCTAGAAGGCTCACCACAATACTATCACAATTGCTTATACGAAGTATGCGAGGTCCTGGGAGACAGTATAAACCCCCTGGCTTGCACGGGCAAGCCTATACTTTTACAATCCAGCAACCCAACTCTCCTCTAGGGTGGCATTCCACTATGCGCAAACGCGGCGAGAGCTCTTCGAAGACCATTGTCTTGTGGCCAGCATACTTTGACTCTACAATACCTAGGAGGCTTGGAAGGAGGGTTTCGAAGGAGCTGTCGGTTCCAAACCCTAGAGCTCGAGACGTTGTGGAGGCGGCTAGGATGGCTGGGTTTGACGCAGAGGTCGAGGAGGCCTCCTATCCTAGGCTTTGGTGGAGGTGCAGGGAAAGAGTTCTTGTGCGGGTTGATGAGGGGTTGAGCAAGTCTGAGGTTCTTGGCGTGGTTGCGAGGCGGCTCAAGGAGATTGTGGCCTCCCGCAAGAGATAGTATTACTAGTATATTCCCAGTCCGCCTACAGCTCTCGAAGCGCTCTCGATACCAGCTCGGTTAGGCTAGCTAGCCCGGCGCCGACAACTATGTATTGTATGAACTTAGACTGGGTAACACCCTGCAGCGCCACCCCCAGCGGGTCTACCCCACTCTCTATTAGGCCCTGAAGGGTGCTACCTAGGTCGTAGAAGGCTAGCGCCGTAAAACCTAGTATGCTCATCAGGGCTAGGTTTCTGGAGATATCTATTTTTCCCTCTGAGGCGCTGGCCAGAACCCTACTTATGAGGATGTATGTTATGATGCCAGTTAGAGTTAGGGGTATAGTGTAGGATAGAATAGACACTATAGCGTAGGAGACTCCATTAGACTTATATCCAAGATATGCTAGGACCACTCCTATCGAGGAAAGGAGGATTAGCGCCATTAAGCCGCCTAACCTTATGTGAGGGGCCTGCCTTATCTCCTCCACAAACCTCATCATAGTGGATTTTATCGTCCCTTCTAGCCTAAAGCCGTAGACGACCATAGCTACCCCTAGTATTAGCATAGAGATCTTAAGAGCTAGAGAAAAGAAGCCTGCTAGAAGTAGTAGCGCCGCGCTTGTTATGATTAGCCCTGGTATGCCAACAAACATGACCGAGTATTGCGGGTCTGTTAGGGCCTTCCTCACATACCTAGCTATCAGCATGTAGTTTGACTCTATTCCCAGATGCTGGGAGACTACCACACTTTTTATCCCGACAACATCAGCTATATCCCTTATAATGTGGCTGGCTACGTACTCCTCACCCCCATCGCCAACTATATATACCTCAGCCCTGCCTCCGAGGCTGTTCAGCAACGCTTCAACCCTCTCCCGGAGCTTGCGCTGAGCCTCTATACCCCCCCTCCTGTCTCCCCCAACTATAGCTATCTCAACATAGCTGTAGAGGCCGGACAGCCTCCTATACAGCTGTATTCCCGAGAATATAGTGTTGACATCGGCGTCGTCAGGCCTTTCAGTAGCGTAAGCCAAGCCAGCCTCAACAACACGCTCGTACCCTACTATCATGCTCTCCCCCAGGACCTCGCCTATGTCGTCGTCGAGGTCAACTATTAGCACCAGCGCTACCCGCTCCGCCACCGCCTCCTGGCTTTGCTTGCTGCTGAATACAGTCTCCACTATAGCAGGAACCCCCCAACTATTTTGTATGGCCTCTCACTTGGATTAGGTTTATCTTATTGCTGACCACACCCTACTTCGTGATACAATATCCCTGAAGGCCTTTCTTATCTCGCGCCTCCTCCTGTATAGCTTTTCGTGGGCCTCGGGGTCTTCAGAGTAGATGAATGGCACTACTATTGGGATGCTTGAGAGCTCGTCCAAGATCCTAATATATATAGTGTCAAACCCGCCCTCACTACCAGAAGTGAAGGCTACCTCAGCATCGAACTCCACGTCAGAGTAGCTGACGCCAGCTAACACGCTAGCCTCCCGCCTAATCCTCTCTCCAAACTCGCTCAACAGTATGTTGCTATCTATGAACATACTCATGGCCCTGGAGACGTTGGATAGCCTCTCGTGGACGCTGCCCCCACTTCCCAACACCTCCTCTATGGCTCCCACGATCTCGTCCTGCCTCTTAACTAGGGAGATGGGGAGCAGGTGGCGCTCGTGGGTGAAGCATCTAGCCCACCTCCTAGCCTCTCTGCTCCCCCTAGCCAGGATATTCCTGATTATGTCATCGAAGTCTGTGTCGTCGAAGTAAAGCTCCCCTTCAGCCACCATCTTGGCCAGCCTCTCGGGCTGGATTAGGTCGTCGAACCCGACGCCCTCAAATCTTTCCGGGGCTATGCTGCTCCACTCCTCCCTCACATAGCTTATGAGCCTCTTCATAGAGTAGCTCAGGCTCATAACCTTGTGGTGGTAGTATACAGACCTGTACATCTTGTACCTGGAGTCGAACACGTCCTCTATGCTTTGATAGCTCTTCCTGTCGTACACTATCTTAGGCCTGCCCGCTAAACCGATATTAATGCCCTCATATACCCGCTCCAAGTCTGTATAGCCATACACGACTCCCGTGAACCACGCATCCCTCCTAAGGTAGTCCAGTCTATCCGCATCAACCACATCGTGGGATATGATATCCCTCACTATATGCCAAGCATGCCCGGCTAACCCAAGCTCCTGATACTCCTTCTCAGGGCTTCTGGCGAACACGGTTTTCGCAGCTGCACTAATAACTAGGGCTAGCTCCTCCTCCCCGAGGTCCTCTCCAGCGATCCTAGCCATCTCCCTCGCAAATATATAGCCCGCCTCCTCATGAGGCTTCAGCCTTCCGTAGCCAGCTGGACTAGCCTCCCACTCAATATCGCCCCTCTTCATCAGATGCTCCACTGCATTCTCGAACATATGGCTGTATGGATAGTGGCCGACGTCGTGTATGAGGCCAGCCATCCTAGCTAGAGTTCTAAACGCCGTCTTCTCGCTCTCCCCACACTTACCCAGTATCTCCCTGCACTCTCTCGGCTCGAGCCTCGAGAGGAGGCTGTCAGCCATCTTTGACGCTATGTGCATCACTCCTATGGAGTGGGAGAGCCTAGAGTGTGTTGCGCTGGGGAATACGAGATAACTGAAGCCTAGTTGCTTAATGCCGTGTAGCCTCCTCATGAAGGGGGTTTGGAGTGTTATGTACTCGGCGTTGGTTATCATTATGGAGCCGTGTATCGCGTCCTGAACTATCGCCCTCTTCTCCGCTATTGTTAGCCTCCTGCTACTCGGCAACACCTTGCTCCCATTATATGTGTATGGATCGGCGCATGTTCATATTGATACTATCCTCTTATATCTTTCTATTGGGCGCGTGGATGCTGGGTCTAGACCCCTCCTCCTAGCTAGCTCTACGCTAGAGAGCCCAGCGACGATAGTCCAGTACAGGTATTCTATCGCCAGGTCCTCAACGCCTCCATCAACCCCTACTACCAACTCCAGATAAGGAACCCCGTACTCAGCATAAATCTGGCTGGCAGCCCTCATTACCGCCATGCACTCGCCGGAAGAGGGAGTCAGGAAGACACCTCCGTACAAACCCCTAGCTGTCTCTAAAGCTACGATATCGTTGTGGGAAGACTCAGGGTATACCTCGAGCCTAGACGGCATCTTAGAGTTCTCAGCCAGCTCGTTCTTTAGCCTAACGGCTAATGGGGTTGTAGGCCCGCACGAGGCTATCGTCGCAATCCTATGATCGTATAGAAACTCCGCGACGACGCCGGCCTTGCTCCTGGCTTCAGCGACATCGATACGGGAAGTCCTAGAGGACAGGGCCTCGAGGTTCAAATTAAGTTCTTCCGAGAATGACGAGATGAGGGCGCCTAGCATCCATGGAAAAGACACTCTAGGTAGGAGGCCCTGGGGTACCTCAGCAATACTCCACCCTCTACTCCTAGCTAACTCTAACAGCCTTCCCCCAGATGTAACCGCAAGTATGGAGCTAGCTTGCTTTGCCAGACGTTCGCCGCAGGCTAGAGTTTCCACTGTGTTCCCGGAATAGCTGGACAGGACCAGCCCGTACTCGCTAGAGGGCTTCTCGCGCGGAGCCAAGTCCTTCACTACTGTTAGCCTTACACTTGAACCGGTGTACCATAGCAGCTCGGCTAGATAGTCGGAGGCGGCCCCACTACCCCCCATCCCACAAGAGTATACATGACTTAGACCTCTGAAGACTCCAGCCAACCCCCTATACATCTCAAGAGCCCTTGAAAACCATGAAGGCCACTCCATGTAATGGCTTTCCAACCAGCCGCTCCCCCTCATGCTGGCAGGAATACCTGGTTATCAAGTGTAGCGTACTCCTCGACCTCGTCTATCTTCTCCTTATAGGTCTTAGGAATACTGAATATGTGGAGTAGCGCCATGTAGTCCAGGAACTTAAGCGTCTTGGGGTCTATTAGCTTGGCCACCCTTGATTCGAACTCGTCTCTCGACGCGAGGACCTGGGGGTCCCTGGAGTCGCTGGCCAGCACGAACCCCCACATACTGTCGAAGCTCGGCACGTAGACGCCATAGCTTGCAACGTGTTTAAACACCCTGGATAGCGTGTTCTTGATTATCGCGTGGTATCGTGCTAGATGGGAGATGCTTACAGCCTGCGTCACGAACACGCCATCACTACTCATAACGTCCTTAACCATCCTATAATACTCTAGAGAGTAAAGCCTGGTTGCTGGACCTGCCTCGAGGGGGTCTACGAGGTCTGAGATTACAACATCAAAGCCCCTCTCCCTCCCCTCAGCGACGAAGTTCCAGGCATCGTCTATGACAAGGCTGGCCCTAGGATCGTCGAACGAGCCCTGATGCCACTCCGGAAGGTACTTCCTAGCAATCTCGACTACGAGGTCGTCTATGTCAACCATCACCGCCCTCTTAACACTTCGATACTTGAGGACCTCCCGCAGTGTAGCTCCCTCCCCGCCTCCCAGTATTAGCACCTTCTCCGGGCTTCCATGGAGTAGCATGGCCGGGTGCACTAGGGCCTCGTGGTATATGAACTCGTCGCTCTCGCTAGACTGGGTCTTGCCGTCGAGAACCAGCACCTTACCCTCATCCTCTACCTCCACCACGGCCACGCTCTGGAACCTGCTCCTCCCCTGGAATATGACTCTCTTCACGTGCTTCAGAGTGGCCCTCCCGGGGGTAAGCCACTCTAGGAACCAGCTCCACTTGAGGAATATTTCGTCGCCCACTACACCACACACCAGAACTCATAACCGGGCTGGTCGAGTGGGTAAATTTTAGGCGGCGGCTATCCCAAGCCCTGACCCTAGGAGTGTGGTTTGGATGTCTGGAGTAAGGGTCGTAGCCCTGGATGTGGACGGGACAATAACAGCTAGGAGAGGAGACACGAGGCTCGATCCCTGCAGTATCAAGATTGCTAGGGTGCTCGATGACCTTAGTGTCGAGCCTGTCTTGGTTACTGGGAACAGCCTTCCAGTGGTTAAGGGGCTGGCGTCCTACCTCGGGCTCAGGGGCCCCGTGATTGCTGAAAACGGTTGTGTAGCCTTTGTTGGTGGAGAGAGGATACACTTCTGCAGGGGAAAGCCGCCTAAAAACCTCGTAGAGTCTATAGTCGAGCTCGGTTTCGTAGAGAGCTGGCAGAACGAGTATAGGTATCACGAGTACGCCCTCATACCTGTAGCGCCCGATAAGCCGCTCATAAGAAGGGCGTCGTCGCTTGCCAGGCAGGCGGGGTACTCAGCCATATGGTCAGGCTATGCGCTACACATACAGCCCCCTGGAGGCGGAAAGGCGAGGGGTCTAGAAGCCCTTCTCGAGATGCTTGGCGCCAGCTGGAGTGAGGTCCTCGCTGTGGGCGACGGGGACAACGATGTGGAAATGCTAGCCAAGGCTGGAATCTCGGGAGCTCCGGCCGACGCCTCTAACCAGGCTAAGACTGCTGCATCCATAGTAGCCAGCAGGCCTGGGGCGAGCGGGACCTTTGAGATTATATCTAGAGTGTTTAACCTTCCCATTGAGCCTTGCTAGCCTTAATTCCTTGCAAGCCATGAGACTAGGCTAGAGACGAGGTCCTCAACACTACTATCCCGCGGTACCCCGTATCTCGACTTAAACACGTAGCCCTGCTCCACTCCTTCCCACACCGCCGATAGAGAACTCCATGAAGGAGCCAGGGGCCCAGCGACCCGTATCAAGACTCCTAAGGGGATACCCCTACAAGAGACCCTCTTTAGCTCCTCACAGACCCTCCTAGCAACCTCACTGTATGGTGCGTATGTTGATGCCGTGTGCACCCAACGACCATCCAGGCTTCCTCTAGCTGCCTCTGTGTAAGACCACTCCAACGCCCTTCTAGAAGTGTAGTTGACCCCCCAGCCTAGGGAGGGGTAGAGACCTAGCCTAGAGAGCCTTACAATCGCCTGCCACTCCCTATGATACGGGAATACTCCTACGACGAGTCCGTGCCTCAGTATGGAGAACCTACCCCCGACCTCATCGGCCCTTCTAACCAGTAGCCTCTCGCCCTCAGCCTTAGTCCTCCCGTGGTGCGATCTCCACCTGCGCTCTCCTGACAGGTGTCTCTCCTCCTCAAGGACCTCGCTACCCCTAGGCATGCCCTCAACCCTACCGTAGGCAAGAGTACTACTAGTGTACACCACTCTAGCTCCTATCTGCGAGGCGGCGTCGACTATCTCAGACAGTACACCCACGTGAGACTCCCACTGAATCCTGTAAGGGCCTGATATCTTGCCCGCCATGTGTATATAGACATCTGCCCCCAGCCTCATCAGCTCCTCCGAGGATACCCTATCCATCTTAACAAGCTCAGCCCCAGCTTTCTCCAGATACCCAGCTATAGCCCTCCTAGCACCCCTAGGGCTACCCCTATAAACAATCAAAACCTCTCCCAGCCTTAGCAGGGCTGGGGCAGCGTTAGCCCCTACATACCCGAGGCCGCCGACAATAACTATCCTCACAATCCCACACCTACACGCATAATTCTCAGCTGGCAGAGGTTCACGTAGCTTTGAAACCCTTTACCCCCCATTATCTATACATTGGCGCGGGATGAAGACTAGCTAACCGTGGGAGGCGCCGGGGCCCCTACGTAGGGGCCCCGGTGTTGATGTCCTCGGGCTCTCGCCAGACCGCCTCTCCCCTAGATTAAAGAGCTTGTAGCAAGATTGATGCAGCTCGTGGAGACTTAGCCAACTCTAGGGCTAGCACCGCCTTCCTTAGCCTGCCTAGAGCTATCTCTGCGTGAGCCTTGGGCGTTAGGCTCTTCAGTAGTTCTCTCCTCTTCTCTACGGTTAGTTTCATCACCAAGTCTAGTATCCTCTTCTGCGTCTCGACCGCTCGCCCCATGCTGGACCTCTCCATACTCTTGATGGGGTCCGAGCCTTCTATCATGGCTCTTGCGGCTTCGAAGCCAGATATCATAGAAGGCCTTATCCCCTCACCTGTTAGAGGTAAGACGAAGCCAGCAGACTCTCCAGCTTTGACTAGCCCATTAAGCCTTCCTATCCTCAGCCCCCCCAAGCCTATCTTGGCCCCCTCAAGGCGAAGCTTCTCCATCCTTCTGAGGTCCTCCCTGGATTTGATGAACTCCTCGAGCCTGGCGAGAAGCCTGCTCCTGCTGGAGAATCCCCCTATTCCCACCTCGAATGCCTTATCATCCTTGGGGAAAACGTAGAGGTAGCCCATTATGGTGGTGTCGAAGTGTATCTCCAGCATCCCCTCCGGGGTCTCAGGCTTGCCACGCATAACCCACTGGATGGCGAGTATCTTATCTCCGCTATAGTAGGGGTGGCCGCCCGCAAAGACACCCCTCTCTAGCCTCACCCTACCCTGGCCTGGCAGCTTAACCTCGCCGGTCTTGTGGTCATATTTCGCCCTATACACTATCTCAGCGCCAGCCTCGACAGCCATCGCCTCTAGCATTCTCCCCTTGTCAACTATATAGCCCTCAAGGAATCCCCTCATCTCGAATAGGTGCTCCCCGTCAACATACATTATGGCACCCTTCACTTCCGACATTATCGAGTCTTTGGGAATCCTACCTGGAAGGTCTCCGACCTCAGGAACCCCTCTCCCGCAAGGCTTTACCCCAGCCTTCGGCATAGACTCGTAGATTACCGGCTTCAGACCCATCTTTGACGCCGCTATCGCGGCCCCAACGCCCGCAGGGCCCAGGCCTACTATGTGTAGCTCTCCCCCCATCCCAGGCTAACCTCTCACTCTCTCCGATAGCCTCTTCAGGGTGTTATAGATACCTACATAGTCGTCCTCGCCCCCACCTAGTGATGATATAAGGTCGTAGATGTCCGCCACCCTGCTAGAAACTATCCTTGGATACCCCCTATCCGCTAGAGCTTCAGCCGCGTACCTAGCGTCCTTCCCTGCCAGCCTTGAGGTGAATGTGGGCTTCCTCCCCTCAACAGCCCTCTCCAGATACTTCTCTGAGAAGGAGGCGAATACCGTTCTACCTAGGAGGTCTCTGAACAGCCTCTTGTCCAGGCCGTAGGCGTCTAGTATTAGCAGCGACTCGCTCAACCCGGCTATCGACGCTAGCAGGAGGTTGTTGAACGCTAGCTTGAGCGCGGGCGCCAGCCCGTACTTCCAGCCCACAACAAAAACCTCTCCTAGAGCATCGAGGACCTCGCCTGCAGCTGCAACATCAGCCCTCCTCCCTGATACTAGTATTATGGCCTCACCCCTCTCGAGAGCCCCAGGCCCACCAACTATAGGGGCCTCAACATACCCTATACCTAGACCCTCTAAGTGCTTAGACGCCGCAATGCTAGCCTTGGGGGTTACTGTTGAGCCGTTGACTAGTATCAATCCATCCATCCTTCTCATGCTGGACACTACCGAGAGGAGGGCCTCGTCGTCAGCCAGCATCGCTAGGGCTATTTGCGAGTGGGATAGCGCCTCGATTAGAGAGCCTGCATCCCTTACCCCTATCTCTCTCGCTAGGCTCTCCGCCCTCTCTCTAGTCCTGTTCCATATGACGAGGTCAAAGCCTAGCTTGGCTAGCCTGCGGGCAGCAGCTGACCCCATCCTCCCAGCTCCGACTATGGCTACCCTCAAAGACCTCCACCCTGATCTTAGTGTTGCGATTGAGCTAGGATAACGGTGGAATATAAGGGAGGACCCGGTGCTAGATCTCCTCAGGACTCCACATCTTCAGCCTTTCACGCCTCTTTATCTCCCTGAGTAGCCTCTCTAGGTGTCTGTAGACGGTGCTGTGCATCCTCCCCTCAGCCAGCATCTCCACGGCTTGCTTAGCGGCCATAGCCCTCTCATAGTCTCCTATAATCGCCACCTCGTGTTCCCCTACATGTATGTAGGTGCCAGTCATCTCCTCTAGGGTGCGCCTAGCCCTTCCTCCCTCGCCTATGATCCTGCCCTTTATCCTCCTTAGGTGGTTAGGGCTGTCCCCCACTACTTGCTTTAGGTCTACCACCACCAGTATCTGGTCGTCGTCCAGCAGCCTCAACGCCTTCTCAGGGGGGAAGCCTAGGGAGATTGCCTTCACTATCTCGGCGGCCTTCATGAGGTTAATGGGCGGCACTACGTCGGCCTCCGGCTCTATAATTATCATTGAGTTCTCGCTGTCCACCGTCAGCACAGTACCGGTCTTCCTCATTATCTCGGTTTTAACGGATCCCTCCTGGCCTATCAAGGCCCCTAGCCTCTCAGGCTTGACCTTGACGTAGATCCTGGGTTTTGCCTGATCCCCCGGCACTTAGGCCACCCCCGCGCAAGACTCAAGCTCTTCGAGGAGTCGATCCTCATCGACGCCAATCTCCGCTATTCCCTCTAGAAACCTATAGATGTTTCTGACATCCCTCTCGAGAAACTCCCTAGCGTTTGGGTGGTCCACGGGGACCGCCTGCGAGACGTCTATTATCCATGGCTCCCCCCTCCAGAGGAGTATGTTATACTCGCTGAGGTCTGCGTGCACGAGCCTGGCCCGGCAGACAATGAGCTCCAGCTGGTCTAGCACCGCCCTAGCTATCCTGTCAGCCTCATCCTTGTCGAGAGCCGCCCTAGCCTCGGCTAGGCTAGGGGCCCGGTAGCCCTTCTCCCCCAGGAACTCCATGACCACAATGTTGGCCTCAACAGCCATCGGCTTGGGCACTCTGACCCCGGCTTCCCTCATCCTCTTGAGGTTCCTGTACTCCTTCCTAGCCCACTCGTATATCAGCCTCCTTATATTGCTTGAGGGGATCTCCTCGAACCTGGGGTCGCCCAGGATATACTTCTTAATACTCTTTCTGAAGTCGGACGTGAAGGAGAGGTATATCTTTACAGCTACATCGCTGCCGTCCCATGAGACGCCCCAAAAGACCTTGGACTCCTTACCGCTGCTTATTGAGCCCTTCAACTCCCTGAGGACCTTCCTAGAATAGAGCCTGTAGAGGTGGCCTAAGGTTATAGAGTCAAAGACCTCGTCCACAATCTTAAATAGATCCCTATCCTTTACCCTCTCGGCCTCCTCACGCTCCCTCTTAAGCCATCTCGCCCTACGCCTCACTCTGCTCCAGCCACCTCTTCTACGAGCTCCTCTGGCAGCAGCCCAGACTCGACCAGCTTCCTGACTTCGTCCCTAACGTACCTGTATACAACCTCCCCCTTCTTATCGGCGGTCCCCCAAGGGAGGAAGAGCACCACGTCTCCCTCCCTCATCCAAACCCTTCTCCTCATCTTGCCGGGTATCCTGGCCATGTATACCTCGCCATCGGTACACAACACCTCCAGGAACCCCGCGCCTACGACTCTCTGGACTATGCATAGCATCGTGCCCTCGTCCTCGCTCGGCAGGGGCGCCTCGCCCCTCTCCTGGCCCTTCCTTCCCCTACCTCTTGCCACGGCCTTCAACACCACTCTCATCCGTCTCCCTTAGAACGTATATTCTGTTGCCAGACACGTAGACGTCGTAAATCCTGCCTGGCTCTAGCCTGCCTGTAAGCACCTCCACGGAGCTCCTGGGGGCATCCACAACCTCCTGCATATCCCTCTCCACGTCTAGAAACACTATGGATTCGCCGTCGTCGCTCACAACCATATACCGCCTAACAGACTCTCCTCCTGGGTGGCTTGCTATGGAGGAGAGACCCCCCTCCCTATCAACCCTTATAACCCTCTCACCGCCTGACTCCAGGTCTATGGCCACCAGCCCCCTCTTAACCCTGCCAATGTATAGGTGCGGCCTGCCGCTAACCACTATCAGGTCTCCAGGGCTGAGGTCGGGGAGCCTCACGGATAGTGTAAGCCTACCCCTCCTCTTCCCCGCTGGGGTCCTGCCGACCAGCTTGTAGGACTCAACCACCTCGCCCGAGAACTCGTCTCTCAGCTTGCTAGCCAACATCCTAGCTGCCGACTGGTCCGACATAAGTATATCTATGCCCTCCCTCACATAGTCTACCTTTATCACGAATTCAGCGAGAGATCTGGGGAGCCTCGAGAAGAAGGTTTCAAGCTCCGACTTCAAATTCCCGCTAAGCCTGCCTGAGCTACTCCTGATCTTAACCTCGGCCTCATAGCCCCTCCCCGTAGCTCTGGCAGCGCATCTAGGGCATAACGCCTGCTGGGCCTCGAGAGTGATGTACGCCTCCTCCCTAACCTCAACTACTCCAGCCCTCCCAGCCAGCCTTGCTCGAAGCCTGTAGACTCCGGGCCCCGCGAACCCAGGCTCCATATCTATCCTCTCTATCCAAGCCTCCTCTAGCCCCTGGGACGGTCTGAGCTTCGCTGTTAGGGCTATGAGGGCGTATTCCTTCAGCGTCTCCTCCACGCTCCCGACGCCAGCGTTCCACCCCCCCTGGTACCTGTAAGCCCCGCAGTCCCTGCAGTAGACAGCCTTCAGAGCTCTAGGCAGGCGGGCTACGCCATGCCTCTTTACGTAGCAGGCGGGGCACAGCCTCTCTATAGCCTCCGCCCCGCCGCCAAGAGGCCTGCCACAGGAAGGGCACACAGGCTTCATATCAGGCCCAACACCCCCCGACTAGAGCCTTTCTCCCCCCTCTGGCCATGCCCACCTCCGCCCAGCGCCGCCCAGCCGCAGGTCCTCGATCCTCGCTTCTGTGGGCCCGGCTATCCTCATCCCCACACCGCTCTCGATCTCTACTGCGTAGACTCTTAGGTCGTGTCTCGTCTGCCTCATCTTCTCTACTATCACGTACCTCTTCAGCTCGCCTCCCACAACCGTCCTGCCGAACCTTATCACCCCGTCTGCTACATGCTCTAATCCCCACCCGAAAGCCTCTCCCGTGGTTATCGAGTACTGGCTTATCAGGAGGGCTGTTATATCCCACCTGTACAGGACCCTCTTCACTATATAGCTGTACTTCCGGGCCATTGCTGGCTTGTCGAGCCAGAACGCGCTCATGCTATCGACAACGAGCCTCGCCCTCCCATAGCCGAGCTTTCTTTTAGCCTCCACGACCTTGTTCACCAGCTCTTCTACAGTCAGCTCTTCTAGGCTCCACTCGTCACCTCGGCTCCTCATTAGCGCGTCTATCACAACCGCTTTACCCTCGTCGACGCTCCGGGCCAGAGGCATGCCCATCATGGCGGCTTGCCTTAGTATGCTCTCCCTGCTCTCCTCTGTTGTCACATATATAACTCTATCTCCCTCCCGCACTCCCTGCCAAGCGAAGTGGAGGCCGAAGACCGTTTTTCCGGTTCCAGGCTCTCCGACTACCGCCACGAAGAAGCCCCTAGGGATCCCTCCTCCCATGATCTCGTCCAGTCCTGGTACTCCTGTCTTCAGCCTTTCGACCCGCTCCATAACACTCTCTTCCAGTGAATTGAAAGAGCTGCTCCGGTGGTTATATTTAGCTCCAACCAGTTATTCGGCGGCGCCTCAATATGGGATTGGTGGGCGCGGGCCTGTGAGGCCAGTCGTGCCCTGAAGGAGTGGTGACTGGCTCTGGGGTATTGGAGGCCCGCGCCGCATGTATTAGAATATATAAATAACTATTGTATATACTCAGCCGTCGCTTCCCGCCTTGAGCTGAGGAAAGGGTTTGACACACAATAATATAATTATAAATTATAATCCAACTATATTGGAGGCGGTAGATGTTGTCGGAAAGGCTAGCGACAGCTGTCAGAGTCAGGCTGGTTGGGAGGAGGTGGAAAGTCGGTTTCCTCAAAGACCTAACAGCCTCTCTAGACTCGCTACTAGGCGGTGAGACCCTAGTTAGGATCAACAGCTTCATAGCCCAGCCTTCAAACCTACCCATAACAGATATCGATATATTTGCTGAGAAGGTGGGGAGCCTGAGCGAGATTAGGAGGAGCGTGGAGGACGTGCTTGAGAAGCACGGCTACCCGCTCGGCAGGCTGCTGACGGTGAAGCAAGTCCACACGTCTATAGCTACTGGCTAAGGTGCTATGCCCAGCCCAGGCTACTTGCATGCCGTGTTTTTTGCTGTCCCCAGGCTTTGTGGAGGGATATCGCTTAGCTCTGGCCTTGGTATTTATCCCAACACCATCTACGTTCTTTAACTCCGTTAACTAACTAATAGAGCCCCGGATCTGGTCGGAGGTGCTCTAGTGTTGGCTTCGTTCACGAGGTACGAGCTACCCCCGCTCCCCTACAGCTATAATGCTCTAGAGCCTTACATCATCGAGGAGATCATGAAACTCCACCACCAGAAGCACCACAACGCCTACGTTAAGGGTGCTAACGCCGCTCTCGAGAAGATCGAGAAGCACCTCAAGGGCGAGGCCCAGATCGATGTGAAGGCGGTGATGAGGGACTTCAGCTTCAACTACGCTGGCCACATAATGCACACCATATTCTGGCCCAACATGGCTCCCCCAGGCAAGGGAGGCGGCACGCCTGGAGGGAGGATTGCAGACCTCATAGACCAGCAGTTCGGCGGGTTCGAGAAGTTTAAGCAACTATTCAGCGCAGCCGCCAAGAGTGTTGAGGGTGTTGGCTGGGGCGTGCTGGCCTTCGACCCTCTGACAAGCGAGCTTAGAATACTCCAGGTTGAGAAGCACAACGTTCTCATGACCGCCGGCCTCGTGCCGCTGCTAGTGATAGACGTCTGGGAGCACGCCTACTACCTGCAGTACAAGAACGATAGAGGCAGCTACGTGGACAACTGGTGGAACGTGGTCAACTGGGGCGATGTTGAGAAGAGGCTGGAGCAGGCTCTAAACGGGTCAAAACAACTATTCATACCTCCCCAGTAAACCCAGACCTCCTCACGAGACACCAGTCTTTTTGACCGTTCTCGCCGCTATATAGTCCAGCAGCACCTCCCTCGCCCCCTCACCTATATCCAGTACTTTAGCATCCCGATACATCCTCTCCGCCTCCCCCCACATCTCGAGGCCCCGTCCACCCAGTATCTGCACCGCCCTCCAAGCCGCCTCAACGCCAAGCTCTCCAGCCAGTATTTTTGCTGCGGCAGCGAGCTCCGGGTCTATGGAGCCCCCGCTCAGGGCTCTGGCTACAAGCGACTCTAGCGCCGCCCTCTTTACAGCTATCTCCGCCACAGCCCACCTGACACCCTGGTAGTCTATGAGCCTCCTCCCGAAGATCTCCTTACTGCTGGCAGCCTCCACTATCATCTCAACAGCCCTATCAGCCATCCCGAGGGCTAGGGCGGCGTAGCCGAGCCTTCCCACGTTAATGTATCTCAGAGCCTCCCTCACACCGTCTACCCCCGGGGGTGTTATCCTCTCGCACTCCGCACCCCGGTACTCAACCCTAGCCACCCCCGAGCCCCTGAAGCCCGAGAGCT
>WANT01000016.1 GCA_015521685.1 Aeropyrum sp. | reverse complement strand
GTGAGGCTGTTCCCGAGGAACCTTAAGATGAAGATGGCGCTACAGCACTCTTAGCCCTCCAAGAGTTTAGAGTTTAAACACCCTTCTTCTCCAGCTCTAGGCTCGCCTCCCATATCCTATCCCCCAGCCTGTGGACCCTCGATACGGCTTTCCCTCTGCTGCCAGATTCAACTAGTCTCCTCATCTCCTCTGAGCCGTGTTCGGCTACTCCAACCATGACTGGGGATCTCGCCTCTCCATATACAGCCGCTATTATGTCTCCCTTGGCGAAGCCTCCCTCAACCCTCTCTATGCCTGGTAGCATAAGGTGGGCTCCCTTGGATAGCGCTATGGCCGCCCCTTTATCTACGACTACCACGCCCTTGAGCCACGAGGACCCGTACCTCCTCAGGCATAGTATCGTCGGGTATAGCCTGCCGTCGGCGCCGCGGAACAGGCATGGAACTCCCTCTATAACGTAGACCTCTATCCAGCCGCTGTCCAGCTTGACTCTGCCAGACGCCACCCTAGGCTTGGAGGGGAATGGAAGTCTAGCATAGTAGCTTGCGGCCGCCTCTAGCAGCTTCCTGGCGTCCCTCTTCGATAGCGGCTTGACCTCGACCCTCAACCCGTTACACCCTATCTATTGCTCGCTGCCCTCGAAGCAATATCCTTAAAGCCACGAGAGCCTATTGTGTTAGTTGAGACTTATAGTGTAGAGGTGCATCGCTGGTGAGTAGCCCTATAACGCTGCCCACTCTGAGGCTAATGTCCGAGTATGTCGACACGCAAGTCCTGGTGAAGCTTAGGAGCGGTGTTAAGCTGAAGGGAGTCCTCAAGACTTACGACCAACACCTAAACCTAGTTCTGGGCGACGCTGAGGAGATAAGTGAGGCGAGTATTAGAAGGCTGGGCCTAACTCTAGTGAGGGGGGACAGCGTAGTAGTGATAACCCCCGCAGCCTAGATCCACTAGCCTTTGGGGTGGGTTGCTATGGGCAAGGGAACTCCTAGCATGGGCCTGCACGGCAGGAGCAAGACTCATATAGTGTGTAGGAGGTGCGGCCGGAGGTCCTACAACGTCGCCAAGGGGTATTGCGCTGCCTGCGGCTTCGGTAGGAGCAGGAGGATTAGGAGATATAGCTGGCAGAACAAGAAGTTCAACAGGGTAAGAGTCGTATAAGCGGGCTCCCCAAACCCCTCACCAGCTTGGACCCAGATTGATGCGGTCACAACACTTCTCTAGATTCCCGATTATTCGCTTCACGCTATGAGATCTTAACCCATCTTACCTCGATGGCGTCACATCTATCAGCACCCGAAGCATACTCTGTATTGTTTGGGTGCTGTTGTTGGTGGAGCCCCGTTTTGACTTGAATAGGAGGAGGCTGCTCGAGGCCGCCGAGTCCTCTGGTGTTGACACCCTTATACTAGTCGGAGAAGCCAACCTCATCTACGCTCTAGGCGTTGGAGGGCCTTCGGGAGCCCTGGTGTTGAGCTCGAAGTGCGGGTCCACGCTGCTCGTGCCCCTCCTAGACTATGAGAGGGCTATGAGGGGGGCGCCTAGGGATGTTGAGGTTAAGGCTTTCTACCGTGGCGGCGAGTCTGGTATAGAGCCTGACATCCCAAAGACGGATCTGATTAGGGCTGACAGCCTCTCAGCCGCCCTGGCCAGCGTCGCCGATAGCTGCGGCGTCTTGGGGGCGGATTTGAGGTGGGCTAGGTGGGAGGCGGCCCGCTCTCTCGCTGAGAGGTTTGAGGGTCTGCGTGACTTGAGCGATTCAATAGCTAGGGTTAGGATGGTTAAAGATGACTGGGAGATTGCTATGATCGAGGAGGCTGTGGAGATAATCGAGGGAGCTTTCAGAGTTGCTCTAGACAGCCTCTCGCCAGGGGTCTCCGAGTCTGAGGTGGCCGGGGCTGTTATGGAGCATGTTTTGAGTCGTGGGGCCTGGGGCACCTCATTCCCAGTCATAGTGGCCTTCGGCCCCAACACCTCGCTACCCCACCACCACACGGGCCAGGCAAGGCTGGGCCACAAGTCGCCAGTGTTGTTCGACATGGGCGCTGTGGTTAGGGGGTATATGAGCGACGTGACTAGGAGCGCGTGGTTCGGAGGCGGCGGGGGCGAGTATAGGAGGCTGTTGGAGGACGTCGCCGAGGCCCAAATGGAGGCTATTGATGCCGTAGCACCTGGAGTCGAGGCTTGGGAAGTTGACAAGGCAGCCAGGCTTACCCTAGAGAGGAAGGGCCTCTCACGCTACTTCATTCACGGCACAGGCCATGGGGTCGGAGTTGAGATACACGAGCCACCATTCCTCAGGCCAGGCAGCAAAGACGTGCTAGAGCCCGGAGCCGTGGTAACCATAGAGCCCGGAGTCTACCTCCCAGGAATCCACGGCGCTAGGATAGAGGACATGGTACTAGTCACGAAGAGAGGTAGGAAAACGCTAACAAACCTAGCCCGCATACTCGAAGCAAGAACATAGTCAAGCTAAGCTAGAGGGAGGAGGGCGCGGCTCCTCAGACCCGTTACTCCACACCAGCAAGACAGGCGGAAATGCAGAGCACAGTCACCGCCGCGCACCCCACAAGACAAAAGAAAGCGTGGAAGAGGGATAAGCTGGCACCAAACCCTTTAAACCCCCCGGGCCCAAAGTAGTTCTCTACGGTGCGGGGGTGCCCGAGCCTGGCCAAAGGGGTCGGGCTTAGGACCCGATGGCGTAGGCCTGCGTGGGTTCAAATCCCACCCCCCGCACCACTCCACGAGGTCTCCTGTGCTTGTCAGTAGCGGTTTCACGGCTTCTTCGAGGCGCACTATAAGGATTACTCTTTTCTTGCCTTGGCCGAGGTATTCCTCCACTACTAGGTACCTCTACCCTCCTACTCTTCGTCTTGACTGTATGGATATAGACGTACAATGAGTTTAGTCACCCAAGTTAAAGTCGAGTCCTCCTTATGATACAAGACGCGTTTACCCAACATGTAAGCCTAAAACCTTAAAGCACCCTGCATAAACCCTGGAATTGTTAAGCAAGGCAGTATGCCGTCTCGAGCCCCTAGTATTTGCTCCCATGCTATGATAGTAGGGGATGGGTTTATGTTGAGCTGAAGCGATAGGACATGATGGTGCTAATAGGAGTATCTTGAGGTTGGCGCCGCGGCCGGGATTTGAACCCGGGTCACGGGCTTGACAGGCCCGCATACTGGTCCAGGCTATACTACCGCGGCCCGCTGAGAATGTTGATTTGGCGGGGGATATAAAGCTTGCCTATGCTGGAGGGCTCGTTGCTTGTTCGCGGTCCTGGCAGGGTTGAGGTGGGTGAGGGTTATGCTGAGGTCCTGGGGGCTAGGCTGGGTGAGGGGGAGTCTCTTGTTGTTCCTGCCGGGAGAACCGTCCTTGTGAGGGTTTTTGGCAGGGTTTCTGCGAGAGGTTCTGAGGTTTCCCAAGTAGGCGGTGAGACCTATGAGTCTATAGATTCCATCGCCGGGGAGGCCGCGTCGAGGAGAGCCGCTGTGCTTGTAGGCCCTTCAGACTCGGGTAAGAGTACGCTGGCAGCCTGGACTGTTAACAGGTCTGGAGGCAGGCTGAAGCTGCTCTCAGCTGATATTGGGCAGAACGAGGTCTACGCCCCCGGGTTTATGGCTCTGGGCACCCCAAGGCCGCCTGTGGTTCCTGGGCTCGACGACTCGTTCAGCAAGGTAGAGCGGTGCTTCGTGGGCTCCTTCCAGCCTAGGGGCAGCGAGTCTAGGTATGTCGCTTGTGCCTCACGTCTCTCCAGGCTGGCCGGGGAGGGGGTTGTAGTGGATACTGATGGCTGGGTCGAGCTGTGGAGGGGGCTGGAGTCCAAGGCTGCACTAGCCGAAGCCGTCGGAGCTAGGCTTGTAGTCGCAGTCGGCCTCCCCAGCATGCATGCTAGGGTGCTGGAGAGGGTGTGGGGCTTCGACGTCGTTAGCGTTCCCAGGCTGGCCGAGGGGTCTAAGAGCAGGGATGAGAGGAGCCTACACAGGGAGAGGCTTATAGCCCTCAGGGTCGCTGGTGGGAGGGAGAGGAGGGTTAGGGCTGGCGAGGCCCTAGTTGTAGGGCTCCCCGTGTTCAAGGGAGACCCGCTGCCTCAGGAGGCCCTCTACAGCCTCTCAAGGTCCATCGTCTACGGCGAGTCCGCGGAGGGCAGGATAACAGTAGTTGCCAGGAGAAGAACGGCTATACCGGGGGCGCAGGTCCTCGCGGAGGGCTGGGAGAGAGGATTGCTGGCAGCCGTCCACAGTGAGACAGGAGAGACTGGGGTGGGGGTCGTCTCGAGAATCTCGTACAGGGATATGAGCGTATACGTGCTGACAAGGGTGGATGGACCCATAAGCATGCTGGAGGTAGGGTCCGCCAGAGTAAACCTAGACTCCCTCTCAGGGAGGGCAAAGTGGTGATGAGAACCGCGAAGCCACTGATAAAGTTGGTTGAGCAGGCCTCAAAGAAGCGCAAGAGTGTTCATACGAGCTAGCGGCGAGAGACTAGGGATCTGGAAGTGTGGCTGGCCGCCTCCCCTCCCCCACCCTGAAGGAACCTCTTCAGCGCATCCACATTCCACTTGTGCACGCTCCTCCTCCTCAGATCCACGGGTATACCCATCTTTAGAGCCTTCTTGACTGTTAGACCTGCCTCCCTCAGCTCTCCCACACTGAAGCCTCGCCCCCTCCTTGTACCTGGGTCTGTAGGGCCGTGCCTCACCAGCCTAGGCCTCTTGACTATAGGCGTTGGCTTGCCATCCCCAGGCATAGCCCACCACCCCATCATGACTCAGTGTGCGGCGGGCGGGCTTAACCTATTGGCTGCTGCCAACTGGTATATGGGCACTGCGAAGCCAGCCTCCTCCAGCAGCTCGCACAGCTTGCACAGGCTCCTCCTGGGACTGGTGGGCTCCCCGCACCTCATACACCTACCCAGCCTCAGGGGCCTGGCTCTACTAGCTAGGTCCTTGAGGGCCGCGTCCAGGGTCTCCATCATCCTGAGCAGCACGCCCGGCTCCCTCTCCTCCAGCATCCTCAAAGCGGTCCTGACCCTAGCCCTGAGGGTGGGGTTCATGTTTATGAAGGGGCACTCAGCTTCCTGAACCGGCAGTCGGTGGAGCAGCACATAGGACGCGGTCTCCCACTCGTACACCTTCCTTAGCGGCTTTATTCTGGGGACGAACTCTCCCCCTAGCCCGCTCCTGTAGAGCGGGTGGGTCTTGAGCATCCCAACCCAGTCCCCTCTAAGGAAGTTGACTATTGCCGTCTGAGCCTCGTCGTCGAGGTTGTGTGCGGTCGCCACCTTGGTAGCACCGTAGAGCCTAGCGTACAGCGCGAGGATCCTCCTCCTGGAGATGCCGCAGTAGGTGCAGGCCGCGTGGCTTAGGCCGCGGCGTCTTGCCCTGGCATATACCTCGCTCAGCCCGGCCCCAGCATACTCCCTTATACTAGTCACAATCACATCAACACCCCTATCCCTGGCGAACCTCCTGATCGCAGCAATATCACCCTCCCTATTGTAGCCCGGAATACCCTCGACTATAGACACGGCGAAGACCCTAGAGGCCCCCACAATCTCTACTAGGGAGTCGAGGAGGACGTAGCTGTCCTTGCCGCCACTCAGACCTAGCAACACCCTATCTCCAGGCCCTATCATACCCCACCTGCCGATCTCACTCCTAACCCTGCCAACAATATCAGCCCTAAAACACTCCAGGCAGAGCCTCCTGCCAGAATGCCTCTGCAGCACTACAGCCCTCCTAGCACCGCAAGCGTCGCACAAAACCACGGCATCCAAACCCAAGAGCCTCGGAATACAGCTCTAAGGCTTAAGGGCTTGAGCAAATACCCATGAGTAGAATAGCCCCAGCAGCACACACTACCCCCTTACCCTGAAGTAGGCGTACAGCGTGACACGCTCCTCACCCCAGGAGTCCAGCCAAACCTCCTTCACCACCCTGTACTCCCCCGGCTCCGCCTCACCTAGGGCTATGGTCCACTCCATACTTCCTCCAGGCTCTAAAATCCTAAGCTCTAGGGTGAAATAGTCGGGCGTCAACTCGTCGCTGAAAACCCACTCACCTCCCTCCAAGCGCTCGACCAAGAAGTCGCTCCCCGTCCAGACCCTAGTCGAGCCTAGGTTGACCAGCCTGACCTTAGCAACCTCCCCAGGGTCATAAACCTCCTTATCGGTCTTCATGAGCACTTGCCGCTGGCCCACGAGGAAGTTTGCTGCTAGGAGAAAGCCTGCAACTAGTATAACAATGGCGAGTACAGCTGCTAAACCCAGGATAACGCGGCTCGCCACCCACACACCCCCTCCACGCACATTTTGTGGAACCAGGTTCTTCTTGGACCTAATAGTAGAACACCTGGTGTTTAATGGTGTGAACAGAGGTGTTGCTTAGGGTTTCAGCTAACCCCTATTCCTAGCCTGGCTAGCTCGCTCCTGACAGCCTCTTCAAGAGCCTTTGACGCTGTATACTCCCTGACCAGCTCGTCGAGGCCTATCTCGCCCCTCCTAAACCTCTCAGCAGCCTCCATAACCCTCCGCCTCGCATCATCCAGCATTGACTTTAGGTGGTCAGCTATCACTTTCTCCACCTCAACCTCCCCGCTGCCCAAGGAGCCGGATATCTTGGAGGGCTTATACGATCCCCTAACCTCGCCGTCCTCGAGCACAACTACCCTGTCGGCCATCCTAGCCACCCTAGGGTCGTGTGTAGTCATGATGACAGTCTTGCCCCTAGACCTGCTCTCCTCCAGAAGGAGCCTCACAACACGCTCGCCAGTAGCTATATCCAGTTCGCCCGTGGGCTCGTCTGCAACGATGAGAGGCGGGTCGTTGGCGAGCGCCACAGCTATAGCCAGCCTCTGCTGCTCACCTCCGCTAAGCTCCTCGGGGAATCTAGACTCCTTACCCTCTAGCCCCACTCTGGCTAGAAGGGCTCTAGCCCTCGCCGCGCGGCCAGAGCCGCCCCCTCCCGCCAACGTCATGGGCAGCATGACGTTCTCCAGAGCTGTCAGCGTAGGTATGAGGTTGTGCTGCTGGAACACGTACCCCACCTTAAGGAGCCTGTAGGACCTCAGCTCGTCCTCCCCCGCTCCCGAGACATCTATACCGTCCACTATTACCTTCCCAGCTGTGGGCTTGTCTATTCCCGAGATGATGTTCAGCAGCGTGGTCTTACCGCTCCCGCTAGGACCCATTATGGCTATAACCTCTCCCCTGGCAACTGTCAGCGAGACCCCTCTAAGAGCGACTACCTTCTCGCCGCGAGACTCGTAAACCTTAACTACGTCGTCAACAACAATCAAGACCTCTCCCTCGCCAGACACGAGACACCACCCCCCACAGCCTATGGAGGCTCCCTCAAGGCCTCAGCCAGCCTCCCACCCCCGAAAGCCCTTAGGGATACTAGGGCGGGGAGTAGAAGCGAGAGCCCCGCGGGAGCCAGGACAGCTAGGGCCTCGAGGATGCCTGGGATGGGAGGCGGGTTGGGTAGCTCGCCCGCCAGGGCTGGCTCGTCTAGAGACATGAATAGCTTAACGCCGGATACTATGGAGTAGGCTGTAACAACCCCCACAGCGAGGCCCGCGGCCAGCGAGTACGCTATTACTGGCGCTACCGTGCCGTAGACGAACCTAAGAGCGTCTCTCGTGCTAGCCCCTCTTGCCCTCAGCATTACTATCTCCCTCTGTATGAGGCCTATGGAGGATGCTACGGAGTTGTAGGCGACAACAAGGAAGACTCCTATGGCTAGGGGTGTTGAGGCTTTGACCATGTTCTCGACTGCGGTTAACGATACCTCCAACCTAGACACGTCTATAGTGTAGGAGGCTCCGAACTCCTCGAGCCTCAACCCTATAGGGTCTAGCATCGAGGATGTTAGGGCTAGCGCCGTTACAGCGGAGAACGCGAGCACCAGCGACCTCGAGTTCGAGTGAAGCCTCTCCATAAGCCTGAAAGAGGATGTGGACACCAGGGGGGCTAGCTCCCTAGACACTAGCCCAGCCATAGCGAAAGCCACTCTGGAGTAGAGGCCCGCAGCCCTCGAGACCACGGCTGACGAGTAGAATGCTAGCATGGAGGGGGCGAGAGGGGAGAAGAACAGGGCTATAACCATCAAGATAACCAGGGGCACAGTCAGGATGGGTCCAAGGTTCCTAGCCGACCACTCGATGATGCTCTCTATGTCACCCACGAACCCCATGTGGGTCGAAGCAACCGCGAGGCCTAGCAATATAATCGAGGCCCTAGCCCTCCTCCCCTTCTGGGCCGCCTCCACGGACTCAACCCTCCTCACAGCCTCTACAGGCGAGATTCTGGGTATCTCCCATAGCCTGGGCAGTATTGACGCTAGGGCCACCAGCGCTACCATACCAGTCGAGACTAGCCAGGCGTTCCGGTCCCTTATGATATCGCCAGCGTCTAGTAGGCCCTCGCGGCCAGTAGCCACGCTTATTAGGGCTGGGGCGGTAGCTGCTGATAAGGCCATACTTGCTACCAGAGCTACTAGCGCGGCCGCCGCCATAGAGTAGATGAGAGCCCTCCTAAGCATCGCTGCTGAGGCGCCCCTAGCCAGAACCACGGCCATCCAGGGCCTCAGATCGCCTAGGGCTATAGATAGGAGCTCGCTGGAGGAGACTGCCGCCACCGTAGCGAGCAGTATTACTACGCCTGAGAACATTAGAAGGGAGTTCATGTTAGCTGCGAAGAACTCCTCCCCGCTGGGCAGCTCCTTAAGTACCACAAACACCCTAACGCAGTCCTCCACATCAACCCTGTTATCAATCTCGAACCCCCTGATACTCTGGATCTCAACGTAGGCAACGCAGTATCCTATGCTCCTGGCAGCTTCCTCGACCCTGTCTACAACCCTCTGGGCCTCTATATTCGCGTCGCCCGAGAGAACCGTGTCTAGGGCCTCCTCAGCCCTGTAGTTCAGCTGGATTACGGTGCTAACGTGTCCGAAGCCCGTCCGCTCCCAATATCTCTCCACTATAACGTTCTCAGATTTGAAGTATCCTAGGGGTAGAATGTAGACTCCGGGCGCTATGGCCAGGCTCTCCTCAGCATCACCCCCACCCCCTAGTCTGAGCGAAGCCATAATTATCTCGGAGGCTAGCTCTAGGGGGTCGGGTGAGTAGGCTATCATCAGTGAATTCTCGGCGACGGGAAGACCGCTCACGGTCCAGGGCGATACTAGCTGGGTTCCTAGGGTTGTTGTGAAGGATCCTACGGGCTCTAAGCCCAGCTCTGCGGCTAGCCAGCTATCTTCAATAACTTGCAGTGCAGCCCCCTTGAGGAAGCTATCCATGGACACAATGACCTCCACAGGCCCCTCCCCACCCCAGGGCTGCGGCTCTCTGCCCGCCGGAACCTCTATGCCAAGGTCCTCAAGCTCGAGTTCCGGCTCTAGTATCACGATGGTTATCGGGATTAGCATCATCTCCCTAACGTTATCGCCCTCCCTGATAGCGATCTCTGCAGTCGTCAGTGGGGGTGGGAACGACTCTAGAGGCGCCTCCTTAGGCTCGACTGCCAGGTACCCTGGTATAACCACGTGATATCTAACGTCTGGCTCCAAGCCTGAATCCCGCATGGCCTCTATTATAGAGGTGTAGCCGCCCAACAGCGACGCCAAGTCGCCTACGTCGTCCTTCTCGAGAAGTTCTCCAAGGGTGAGTGCGTGTACTGCTATGGTTGCGTGGGGTTTCGATGCGTCTATGGCGGCCTCTAGCAGGAGGACGCTCCCTACCCGGGATACGGCTGCTATCGAGGGGACTACCATGGCTGCTAGTACTAGTACTGTTACAACCATTGCGAAGCTAGTCTTCCTTCTGTAGAACATCCTCGAGAGCAATCCGTTTTGAGCACCCCGCGGACCCACATATTTATTCTATCTTGCGTATCTTTATCAAAAAATATTAATGCTGGCCTTGCGGGCCCGCCTCACTTAGGCATCCTGACTAGCTGCATGAGGTGGCCGAACCTTGAGAGGAACTCCTCCTCCGCGCTCCTAGATATCCTGTAGGTCCTAGCCCCAGAAGCCCCGTCGCCAGCCTCTACGACGCCCAGCCCCTCCAGCTCCCTCAGAAGGCCAGACACCAGGCTGGGCGTGTATTCGGGCTCCGAGACTCCCCAGTCTACCCTCCCCTTGGTTTCCCTTAGGATCCTAGCCCCCTCCTCCCTGATGGCCTTCTCTGTGGCATCCTTCCCCCTCTCCCGCAGGCTCTGTATTGCTACCATTGTCAGTACGAGTCCCTTCCTTCGCCCGGCCTTCCACCTCTCGAAGATCCTCTTTACAGCTTCTACCCCTCCAGCCATCTAGCCCCACCCACTAGATAATATTATAATTCTATATCGTGCCGGAGGCCTTAGGCTTTGGGCCTCGCAATCCGCGTAGGGTTGGCTATGGCTCGACTCCCAGAGCCCTATCCCCGGCATCCCCAAGGCCAGGCACTATAAAGTAATTCTCGTCAAGCTCTGGGTCTAGGGCTAGAGTGTATATAGGTACGTCGGGGTATAGCCTCCTCAAGGAGTCCACCCCGGGTCTAGACGATATAACGCTTGCGACCACAACCCTCTCAGCCCCCCTAGACTTGGCGAGCTTCACAGCCTCCGCGACTGTCTTGCCTGTCGCGAGCATGGGGTCTATTATTATAGCGGGCCCGTCGAATCGCTTGGGGAGCCTAGAGTAGTATACCTCAATGCTAATCCTCCCAGGCTCCTCCAGCCTTCTAGCCGCCACAAGCGCTATCCTAGATCCGGGAATGGCCGAAGCAAACCCCTCAACCAGCGGTATACTAGCCCCCAGCACCCCAACCAGGTATACAGGCGATGCTGGCTCCAGCTCAACAGCCCTCACGTCTAGAGGGGTCTCCACCTCAACTGGCTTCCAATCCAGCTCTCTCGAGGCAAAAACCGCCAGTATCGAGCCAGCTATCCTCATAGCCCTCCTGAAATCCTCGAAGCCCGTCTTCCTATCCCTCAGAACCCTAAGTATGTACCTCGCGAGGGGCGTGTCGCCACCTACGACATGGACTCCAGGGATCGCCGTCAACCCGCAGCCTTCTAACCCATTATCTACGCCAAGACCTTTTAGGGTTCCCGCTTTTCGCCCCTAAAAACAAACCCTCTTTTTAAGTGGGTGCCTGTGCTATTGGAAGGAGCGATCCTAGAGTCAGCCGTCAGGGCTCTATCGAAATATCCTCTCTGCGACAGGTGTCTCGGCAGGCTTTACGCCCGCCTCGGCCGCGGGTGGAGCAACAAGTCTCGAGGCGACGCCGTGAAGAGGGTGTTGGTTATGGAGCTTCACTGGAGGGCTAGGGAGGGTGATAGCAGCGCCTCCCGGCTCCTCCAGAGCCTTTCACCCAACATTGGATGGCAGGCCTTGGAGGCAGCTAGACAGCTCAGCCCTGGTATCCAGGTAGAGGTTAGAGAGTGTTACATTTGCCGCGGACTGCTGGACGACGCTATCTCGCGCGCCGCATACCTTGGCGCAGAGCTCCTCAGAGCATACGATATCTCCAAGTTCGTTGTCGGCGTTAGGCTCGGCAGTGACGTTAGGGATAGGGAGGAGGAGGTCAAGTCATATGCTGGCACGGCTTACAGCGAGTCGATCAAGGCTGAGATAAGGAGGGAGGTGGGCAAAGCCATAGCCTCCCAGGGTGTGGCAGCACCCGACTTCGACGAGCCTGAGGCCACCATACTGGTCTCCTTCCCCGGAGGGGATGTGGAGATACAGGTTAACAGCCTCCTCTACAGGGCTAGGTACTGGAAGCTGGGAAGGAACATAAGCCAGGCATACTGGCCGACGCCCGAGGGGCCGAGGTATTTCAGCGTAGAGCAGGCTCTCTGGCCTATTCTCAGCCTGACAGGCGGGGAGAGGGTGGTTATTCACGCCGCGGGGAGAGAGGATGTAGACGCAAGGATGCTAGGTAGTGGTAGGCCCATGATAGTGGAGGTCAAGACGCCCAGGAGGCGGAGGATACCTCTCGGCGAGCTGGAGAGGGCGGCCAACTCGGGCGGGAGGGGGCTAGTCTCCTTTAGGTTCGAGGCGCCAGCTAGGAGGGCTGAGGTGGAGCTATATAAGGAGGAGACTGCTAGGGTCAGAAAGTCTTATAGGGCTGTGGTCGCTGTTGAGGGCGGTGCCAGCGTTGATGACGCCTCCCTCATCAAAAACTCTATCGAGGGTAGAACGATAATTCAGAGGACGCCCTCGCGGGTTTTACACAGGAGGCCCGACATCGTTAGGAGGAGGAAGGTCTTCAGGGTCGAGTGCTCTCCCGACGCTGGCGGCTTACTGCTGGAGTGCCTGGTTGAGGCGGAGGGGGGCCTGTACGTTAAGGAGCTCGTTAGCGGGGATAGCGGGAGGACGACGCCCAGCTTCTCCGAGGTGCTGGGAAGGAGCGCGGTATGCGTTGAGCTGGACGTGCTCTGGGTCGAGCACGAGAGCCTCGAGAATATTAAAGCTAAATAAGCCGCACGCGCCATCAAAGCCCCGGGGAGTGCCAGGTTGGTTAAGGCTCCTAGGGGTTACAGGCAGAGGACTAGGAAGCTGCTCAGGAAGAGGGTAAGAGATAAGGGCGGCGTGCCCAGGCTCAGCGTGTACCTGAGGGAGTATAGGGTTGGAGATAAGGTTGCTATAGTCATAAACTCGTCGTTCCCCGACTGGGGCATGCCGCACAGGAGGTACCACGGCCTCACGGGAACTATCGTGGGTAGGCGTGGGGAGGCTTACGAGGTGGAGGTCTATCTAGGGAGGAAGAAGAAGACCCTCTTCGTCCCCCCAGTACACCTCAAGCCCCTCAGGGTGGAGGCCAGCCAGCAGCAGTAGCGGGGCTAGCCGTGTTCCTAGACTGGGGGTGCGTGGATTGGAGCGTAAAGTGGTCGAGGCAAGGCCTATCCCTCACCAGGTGGCCAAGAAGTATGTCGGCGAGAGGGTTAGAGAAGGGGACGCCATATCGATACAGGAGTCAACGTGGGAGTACTTCAAGAGGGTTGTCTCTTGGGACGATCCTGAAGGCGCCTTAAAGCTCTATGAGGAGCTGGTCTCGGAGGGCCTCTCCCCCGAGGCGGCGGCCAACGTGGCGAGCCTCTGCCCTAAGGATGAGGGAGAGCTCAGAGCCGTTCTCGCAGTCGATAGAAACATCACATCCACCTACGAGGCTGTCAACAAATACTACCCCATAGTTTCTAAGTATTGCTCGGCTGACTAGCACTAGTCCTAGTGGGGTTCTGCCCCCACTCCCTAGCTCTAGGATGGCGTATAGTTCATATTGTTTAAGTGTTTACACCGACAATATTCAATTGCGTGGAGGAGTGCAGTAGGTTGTCTAGGCCCCGCCCGCGAGACAGGAGGCAGGCGTTCCCAGGGAGGCAGCAGAGGCCGCACGCGGCGGCCCTCGAGGTTGAGGCAATAGTCCTAGACTACATACCCGAGGGCTACCCCAGGGATCCCCACAGGGAGCATAGGAGTAGACCCGTAGTACAGGGGCTCGGCGTCAGGAGACTCCACTTCGTGGACGGAATACCCCTCCAGGAGGTTGAGCCTCTGGATAGGGTGACCCTAGCCAGGGAGGTGACATACAGCGTCCCCATAGTAGCAAGGCTGCCGGGCGGGGTTGAGAGGAAGGTTAAGTCAATAACGGTCTCCGTAACCTGCCTTCCTGGCCCCGCTAGGGAGGGTGGGGTTAGGGAGGTGTACTGCTACCCCCTCTCTTTCGTCGACGAGGCTGCACTAGAGTCTCTCAAGTCGCTCCTATCTGAGGACGAGAAGATGAAGTACGTCCTGGTCGACAGCCCCTCCGCCCTCTCCGAGCTCGCTAGGGGGTATGGGCTCTCCGAGAAGATAGTGAGCGCCCCGAGAGACCCGATATCCTACAGCGACTTGACGGACCTGGCCAGGTCCTCCCTCCCCGAGGCTGTTAGGAAGCTAGTCTCCGAAAGGGAGGAGGTGTTTGTCGAGTTCTTCAATATCGCCGAGCCCATAAACATCAGGATCCACGCTCTTGAGACGCTAAAGGGCGTTGGCAAGAAGATGGCGAAGCACCTGCTCGTGGAGAGGGAGAGGAGGAGGTTCTCCAGCTTCGATGAGGTTAAGAAGGTCCTCAAGGTGGATCCCGTCGAGGTGCTCGCCGACAAGATACTGGAGGAGCTGGAGTGCAGGCAGGAGGTTAAGTACTATCTCTTCGCCGAGCCTTGCGATCCCTCCAAGCCCTACCTAGGGTATATGGATAGGATGTGGAAGGCCTATGCCGCCAGGAGCAGGGCGAGGTCGCCTGCGGGCGGCAAGCCTGGTTCGTGAGGTTGTTTCGAGGGCTGGGGTTAGGCCCTCGAGGGATCTGGGCCAGCACTTTATAGTTGCTGACTGGGCTGTCTCCGAGTTTATGAAGCCCCTGGAGAGGGCTGCAAAGAGGCTCAATCCCGGGGGCGCCCTGGAGATAGGCCCCGGGGCCGGAAGCCTAACTCTACCCGCCTCCGATAGGCTATCTAGGATTGTCGCTGTAGAGCTGGACTCGAGGCTGGCTAGGGCGCTTAGAGAGATAGCTCCCCCGGCAGTCTCAGTCGTGGTGGGCGATGGTGTTTCCCACGCTAGGGCTGCGAGGGCGGAGGTAGTATTCTCCAACACTCCCTTCCACCTAGCCCCCGCTATTGTGGAGGCTCTGGCCAGGAACAGCGTGGTGTCGGCAGCAGTTCTCGGCGTGCAGCTGGAGGTTGCTAGGAGGATGGCCGCCCGCCCGGGCACGCGGGACTATGGGAGGCTGTCTATACTTGTGGGCCTCGTATTTAGGCCCGAGATAGCTGCTGCGATTCCTCCGAAGGCCTACTGGCCTCCTCCCGAGGTCCTCACAGCGGTGGTGGTGTTGGAGAGGAGGAGGGTGTGGGAGCCTTGGATGGACGGCGTTATGAGGCTCTCAACATGCATCTTCAGCCAGAGGAGGAAGAGGGCGTATAAGGTTCTCGCCGAGTGCCTAGAGAGTATGGGATGCCGGGCTCCAGCCTGGCTGCATAGTCTGGGTGACACTAGGGTTTGGGAGCTAGGTCTCGAAGTCCTAGAGAGGGCTGTGGAGGGCTGCGGGAGCTCGAGATCGATACTCGGGCGGGCAGGCTGAGAGTCTTCGTAAACGAGTGCACCTACCCTCCTAGCGATGATAGCGAGCTTGCTGTGGAGGCCTTGGCGGTCCTTCGGGAGGAGGGGAGGTCCTACTCTAGCATAATAGACTTGGGGTCTGGTAGCGGGGTCCTAGCCCTAGCAGCCTATAAAATATTCAGGCCTCGAATTATAGCTGCTGTCGAGGCCCACAGATGCCCTGCGGTCTCGTCGAGGCTAAGCCTGCCTAGCCACCTACTCGTGGCCATCTGCCCCTCAGCCTCGTGCCTAAAGAGCGTCTTCGACCTGGCTATAGTTAACCCGCCCTACCTGCCAGAAAGGCCTCCCAGGGGTGATGAGTGCGGGGAGGTCCTCGCCCGCTCCTGGGCTGGAGAGGGTGTTATGGAGGGAATGCTGGGGGCCGCAGCTGGATTAGCCCGCGAGGTCCTCGCCGTCTACTCCAGCCTCTCCCCTATAGGGGTGCCCGAGTTTTTCCGCCGCCTGGGCTTCTCCTTCAGGGTCCTGGCGTCTAGACGCTTCTTCATGGAGTCGGTGGAGGTGGGGCATGCTTGGAGAGGCTGAGGCTTGTAGTAGTTGGTGTGGAGGGTGCTGTGAATCTGGGCTTCCTGGCTAGGCTGGCTGAGAACTTCGACGTTGACGAGCTACACCTAGTGGCTCCGGTCGCCAGCATTGAGGAGGCTAGGAGGTATGCTGCTAGGGCTGCTGTAAGGCTTGACTCTGCAATCATAACGCAGTCTCTGGATAAGGCACTGGATGGAGTCTCTGTATCCATATGCACTAGCTCCCACATGAGCGTTGAGGACACGCTTAGAATCCCCCTAACGCCATGGGAGGCTGCAGAGCTGGCGGCCTCCGCGCCAGGCACAGTAGCCCTAGTGCTTGGCAGGGAGAGTGTGGGGCTTACTAGGGAAGAGCTAGCCAAGTGCAACGCTTACTCCTCCATACCAGCCAGCCCCAAATACCCCTCGCTAAACCTCTCGAACGCGGCGGCGATATACCTATACGAGATATACCGGGCTAGGGGTAGGGGCAGGGTAGCCAGGGAGCCAGCCTCCCAGGAACTTCTAAGGCTTATAGAGGCGTATGCCAGGGCCCTAGCAGGCAGGGTAGCCAGGGAGGAGAGGCTCGAGGAGGTCGTGGTCTCCGTCGCGAGGCTCGCTGCCAAGAGCGTTGCCTCTAGGAGGGAGGTCGAGAACCTTCTATACCTCTTGGCTAGGGCTTGTAGGCACGTGGAGGGGTGTAGTAGTGAGGTTCCTCGCTACCTGCAACCCGGGGACTGAGGATATCGTAGCTAGTGAGGTTTCATGGGAGGTCTCTGGGTCTAGGGTAGAGTGGATTAGGGAGGGGGCGGGGAGGCTAGTCTTCAGCGCCTCGGGGGACGAGAGGCTGGTTCTAGAGCAGATATTAGGGCTTAGGAGCATCCACTCAGCGGTCCTTCTACTGGCCGAGGCGGAGGTCTCGCGTGGTCGTGGGGGGCTGAGGGAGGCTTGGAGGGCGGCCTACGAGTCTGGCATACACTCGTACATACCTTATGGAGCCAGCTTCGCCGTGAGGGGTGTTAGGATAGGCGAGGGCCACTCCTACACTAGTATAGAGCTGGCCTCAACGGTGGGCGACGCCGTCCAGAGGGCTGCTGAGGAGGGGCTAGGCTGGAGGCCTCAGGTACGGCTTAACAGCCCCGACGTAGTGGTTCACGCGGAGGTGGATGACACCACATTCAGAGCTGGGATTCTGGTTTCGGGGGAGAGGAGTAGGCATCGGAGGCGGTATAGGGTTTACGACCATCCCGCCGCCTTAAAGGCTAGCCTGGCCTACTCGATGCTACTACTTGCCGGAGCTAGAGATGGAGACACGATCCTCGACCCTATGTGCGGGGGTGGTACTGTAGCCATAGAGGCGGCTCTTCTCTTCGAGTCCTCTAGGATTTACTGTGTCGAGCTGAATAGGAGGCACGCAGCTGGAGCCAGGCTTAACGCCGAGTCTGCTAGGGTGTCCAGCAGGGTTGAGGTTTATTGGGGCGATGCCAGGAGTCTCGAGGACCTCCTGGGTAAGGATAGCGTGGATAGGATTGTAAGCAACCCGCCATACGGTATCAGGCTTGGAGACCCAGTGGACGTCAGGCAGCTTTACAGGGAGTTCATGCCATCTGCAGCGGCAGTCCTAAGGAGGGGTGGTACTGCAGCTATAATAACAGCGGAGACTGAGGCCCTCTTGGATGCGGCCAGGCAGTCACGCCTAAGACTTAAGACTTCTAGGCGAGTCAGGCACGGTGATCTATGGGTGGATATTGTCGTCCTTGAGAAGAGCTAGCCAGGCCATCCTGGATGCGGGTAGAGCGGGCTAGCGAAAGCCTGGCCCGGCGGCCAGACCAGCACCCTCCTACCCCCTATCCACTGCGCCACCAGCATCTCTCCCCCTAGATGCGCCCCGGTCTCCGGGTCTATCTGGAATACCCCGCTGAACGCCAACAGCTTTATCTGGGAGAGGGCCTCCCTGAGGTCCTCAGGGCTCGTGGAGCCCGACTCCTCTACAGCCTTGGCCAGCGTTAGTACCGCCTTGGCGGCTAGCGCAGCATGGTAGCTAGGCTCCTTGAGGTCGAGGCCTAGCTCCTCCACCGCTCTATTGAAGTACTGGTAGAACTCCTCCCTGGTGGGACCGTAGAACTGGAATCCCTCTGGGGTCTCATACGGTGTTGATGCTAGCTCCCAGGGTGTTGGGTATGCTATCCCCTCGGCTAGCCTCCCCAGCCGCTCGCCGAACTCAGGTAGGGCTGGAGCTACTAGTAGTGATATGAGCCTTGCCTCGATTCCGAACTCGGCGAGGGTCCTGGCGAGGACTATCCCGTCCTCGACCAGCCCCCCACCTATTATTATGTGAGGGTCTGTGGCCTGGAGCCTGAGGAGGAGGGGCTCTAGGTCTGATAGGTCGCTGCTATAGCTCTCGTAGAAGACCACTTCGAAGCCCAGCTCCGCAGCAGCCTTCCTTGCACCCCTGGCAGCGTTCTCGGCGAAGGGGTTATCTAGATATATTATGGCGACTCTGCTCGCACCCCTGTCTATATATTTAGCCATCTCTAGGGTGGACCTGAAGTAGTCTATGGTGTGCATACCCGCCTGGACAACCATCCTGTAGCCCTGCTCGAAAACCGCGTCTGGGGCGTCGCCGTAGACCAACATGAGAGCCCCATTATCGTCGGCGACTCTAGCGGCCTCTTCCACAAGATCTGGCCCGCACGGCGCTAGAAGGATCTGGATCCCCTCCTGCCTTATCATGTACTCAACTCTCCTCACTGCCTCGTCAGCCGAGCTCTTGTCGTCGTAATACTTGATCTCAACCCTGAACACTTTATCGCCAGCCTTAACCCCGCCATTATCGTTTATCCATAGTGCTGCCGCATAGGCTCCCGCCAGCCCCTGCTCGCAGAGGGGCTTATACTTGCCTGTGAGAGAGACCGACATCCCAATCTCGAGGACCCCCTCGCCGCCACCTCCACCCGCCATCAGGAGGGCTGCCGCCAAGCCTACCACGACGAGTGCTAGGGCTGCTGCAACGATTAGTGTCTTGTTACTAGCCGTAATGGACTGCAACCCGGGCAACACCCTCCAAACATCTATAATTTATGCTTTAAGGGGTACTAAAGCCAGTTTTGGTGCTAGCCGAGATAGATACAGTCACCCCGTCAATGTTTAAAATCCAGGCCGCCGAACATTTTCTCCACCGTGTGGTGGGTGTTGAGGAGGGACTGCATCCTGTCATCATTAGAAGAGGTCAGGCCGGGTCCCGGGCCTGAGTGGGGAGGTGGCGGGATATACTCCATGAAGTACCACAGAGGCGCGCTTTACTACACTCAGGCGTTCGAGGCTAGGGCCAGGCTGGTGAGGGGAGATTGCAGCTCCTCCGAGTACGATTTCAGCCTTGTGGGCCCCCCGCCCCGCAGTGGCGGGGACACTTACAACGCTGTCGACGCAGTAGATGGCAAGATATACTTCGGCGGCTGGGTCCACTCACCAGCCATCCTAGAGCGGGGTCCTGGGAGGCGCGCTGAGGTCAGGTTCGAAAACAAGTATAGCCACGTCCACGAGATGGACGTGTCTGACGGCTCTGTGAAGCTGCTCTGGAAGGAGGGGGCAAGGCACACAAAGCTATGGGCCTGCGAGGTTACTGACGTCATCTACAACCCCATGAGAGACTCACTCATAGCTGCTAGGGGTGATGGCCACATCAACTGCGGCGTCCTCGAGGTGGAGAGGAGTGGTAGAGGTGCGTCAATGGTTAGTGACGATAGGGTGCTAAGGGGCGAGATATTCATGGATATGGCGTGTCTCTCCAAGCACACGGGGTGGGGTGGAGACCCCGGGCTGGTGTGCCTGGATTTAGAGACGTACGATAAGGTGTACTCTAGCGGCGTCCCGACTCCAGAGCGCGCCGCAGACTCTGGCGGGCTAGCGCACTATAGGGATGGGGATGTCTTTCAGCTCCACACCAAGGTTTATGTGTCTCACAAGGGCGGCATATCGGTGTTCGACCCGGAGGGGGGCGAGGAGCCTATCTACTACAGGATACTCGACTTTGGTGACAATCCCTACGGGCCGATGAGGTCCAACGCCCTCTACCTAGGTGGGGGTGCCCTGGTGGCGTTCAACACGCCCACAGCCTCCACCGTGAGGACCACCGACGAGCTGCCCACCAACCTCCAGATTTCTTCGAGGAGGTCGCCAGCACCCACTATACTAGTGTATGTTAGCCCCTCGGAGGCTAGGGTGGCGGGCTTGACTGGTGGTAGGGTTACATCAATGGAGTCGGTGGGCGGCGAGGTTCTGATTGCCTGGGCTACCCAGCCCAACTTGGAGAGGTATGATGCGACGGCCCTGGATACCTCTGTGAGAGGCGTTTCAGTCGCCCCTCACAGTCATCTCCTCAGCTCAAAACCGCCGCCTATAGAGGTTGAGGTAGACCAGCGCTGGGTCGGCGAGAATGTGTTCGGAGGCCTCCCACTCCACGGGTATAGGGAGGCATACGTTAGGGGTGAGGGAGCTAGGCTCGAGCTGCGCTTCTACCGCTTAGGATGGGGGCCTGGGGAGTACGAGGAGGAGCGCCTAGAGCTGGGCAAGGGATATGAGGACCTCTCGCACCTGACGGGAGGCATAGTATCTGCGAGACTAGAGTCCAGCCCGAAGTCGGGGAGGCTACTGTTCAGGGCGCTCTAGCTGGGAGCCTATACATGATAATACTACTGCCTCTGTAGTAGACATCCTAAATTTAAAGACCATACCGGCCGAGACGATGAGTGGGTGTAGGTATTGGCAGAACCGGGTGTAACGCCTCTAGGCGCTCTAGGACCTCTCGCACTGCCTCTAGGTATACTGCTGACCATAGCTGCTGGCGTCCTGATCGAGCAGCTCGTCGGCTGGTTCTCTTGGAGGTTCGAGAGGTCTCTTATAGGGGTCGCTATGATAGTGGCCCCGATAGTGACCTCGGCTCCAGAGCTCGCTATATTCACGGTCTCCATTCTGAGGGGAGAGTACGGTGTGGCGTGGGGCTCGATAGTGGCCCAGCCATTCATGGCTTCTACCATAGTCTACCCCACAATAATAGCTGTGGCTATAGCTGGGTGGCTGCTAGGGAGGAGGCCTCTCAGGATGGATGTCGACAAGTATGTTGCCATACCCTTCCTAGTGTTCACTATCCCCCTGGTGCCCATACTATTCCTCCACCCCGAGAGGTACGAGTTTCTGGGAAGGGCATACGGGCTACTTCTCTTGGTGGTTTACTTCGCCTACGCCTGGTACATGCTAAGGCAGAGGTCAAGCGGGCAAGCCTCCCACAGCCTCCTCCTTAAACACCCCGTCATACAGTTCCCAGCCTCCATTATCACGCTATACCTAGGCGCTGAGATGATGGTTGGAGGCATAATCTCAGCAGGCGAGGCCCTCGGGTTCGACGAGGTGGCCCTCTCGGTAGTCCTAGTACCCATAGCTACTGTAGTGCCAGAGTCTATAGTAGGCCTGATATTCGTGTTCAAGGGGAAGGACAGCGAGGGTGTGGGGGTTGTTGTGGGGGAGAAGGCTCTATACAGCACCTTCTACCCAGGCCTTGCTATGCTCCTAGGGATATACACGCTCGAGGAGGCGGCAGTCCTCGCCCTAGAGATAGCTATAATCATCTCCATCGTCGCAGTAGCTGCTATATGGATGAGGAACTTCGCCCTCACAGCCCCAGTAGGCCTGGCCGGCTACATATGGTATATCCTAGAGTATTTCCTATAGCCAGCTAGTCCTAACCCTTTTTAGAGCAATCCGGTTGATATAGGCTAATAATTAATAATCACCAGAGTTCGTTTATTAAATCTAGGGGAGAATCCATGGTAACTGTAATATCTATCTCCCTGCCCGACGAGATGCTCAAAGAACTTGACATGGCGAAGGAGAGGCTTGGATTCAGCAGTAGATCCGACCTCGTGAGGCACGCCATAGACCAGCTAGTCAGATACAGCCTAGACGAGGGGGCGGGCAAGTTCAGGATAATAATAGTGGTGTCAGACCACGACAAATCCCCCTACGTAGACAGGAACATCGTCAGCCTTATACACAGCTACAGCGAAAACCTAACAGGCCTATACCACCAGCTAGCCGAGGGCGGGATATGCATAACAGTAGCCATAACAGAAGACAAGGGAGAAGACTGGAAAACACTAGTCAAGAAAATCAGGGCGCTTAGAGGTGTAGACAAAGTAATAACAATGCCCCTCTAGAAGCCGTAGATGAAGGCAGTGGGTCGACGGGGATGGGTGGTCCGGAGAGTTTGACTTGAACCCCCGACCACCGGGTTAACAGGGAGGCGGCGGGCCGCCTCCAACTGGAGGGCCTCCTAGTCAGGGAGCAGAGGCTGGAGGAGGAGTGGTGAGACATAGCTAAGAAGAAGGTCTGCAGGGTGAGATACCCTAAACTCCAATTCGTAGAGAGAGTTGTGGCCAAGCTCCGTGAGCTATACCCCAGAGACCCGATCGGGTGGAAGGGTGGCGGCAGGGAGCAGGTGGAGCAAGCCCTCGAGGCCGCTAGGTGGGCCTTCCACTTCACTAAGGACAAGCCCTGCTACGCCAGGAAGCTAGCTGCCGCGGCCGCCCTATTTACAGAGATAATCCTGCTACACCCGCTGACAGACGGGAACAAGAGGCTAGCCACCCTGATGCTCTGGATCTTCCTTAGAGTCAATCGGCTGCCCAGGCCTAGGAGGATAGCTGGGGCGGCGATCAGGGTTGCAGGTGGGGAGTGGGGCCAGGAGGAGGTCTACCAGTGGCTAACCAAAGTCTATAAGGCCTGGAGGGCTAGGAGGAGGGTCGGCTAGCCTTGACCTTACCCTTCAAGTCATACTCCCTTAGGAAGTCTAGCTGCGGCTTCAGAACCTTAACCGCCTCCTCGAGCGCTTTATCCCATATACTCTTCCTTGCCCCCAACTCGGATCCCTTTACATAAATGAATGTTTGGGGGGTTTAAGTGTGACTAGGAAGGTCACACAGGAGACGCTGGAAGGAAATGTCCGGGGGTGCATCCTAGCCTACATGGCCCCGCCCCTCTCTTTCGTGAGTAAGGCTCCATTGCACATGAGGAGCGCCCTCATCTTGGGGAATGATGAGCTCGGGTAAGACCACATTCATAGAGGATAAGCTTAGCGAGGCGGTAAGCTATCTACTAGGCCAGGGCGTAGACGATAGCAGCAATGCCATGTGTACGGAAAGGAAGCCGGGATACAACAGTTGCTCCAAGCCGTCCAGGACCTAGACCTGGCTAAGTGCAGATACCTGTACCTACTCAACGATGACGCTCCAGCGGGTAGGGGCGGACATGGCCGCCGCGCTATGAGCCAAGAGATCGTGTCGGAGAGTCGAGCCTACATCATGATAAGGCACAGGCTCAGGGCCATGGGGTTCACTGGCTTCCTCTTTGCGGCCCACGCCTGCCAGGTCTACCACCTAGTGGATATAACGTTTAGGGGATGGCCATGCTCAAATTCTTCAAAACCTACCCCGTCGAGCCAGCCGACTTCAGGCTGCTAGGCCCCCTGGTAGGCTCAGCGGGACTCATGACACTGCACGACCCGAGTATGAGGCTCTGAGCTAGTAACGACCTAGAGGAAACATGGCGGGTCATACATAGAGCCGTGGCCATGCTGAAGAGGCACAGGAGCCTAGTACGAGCCGAGCTAGGGGCGCGGCGTCTCCTCGAGGGCCCCCCAGGAGGTTAGGCCAGAGCCAAATGCCGGGCAAACTGCAAACACGCGAACGTGAAGAGCAACGGGTCAAACATTGCAATAGAGATACCCCAAAGCGTTAAACTCTACGTGAAGAAGAGGCCCCCAGACTTCGGGGCCCTAGTCCTCTGGCTCAAGCAGTAGCTCGAGGGGTAGTTGTAGGAGCCGGGCCCCATAGTGTCTTGCTAGTGCTCCTATTGCGCGTTCACTCCTCACCTCAACTACTAAAGTGACTGCCATCACCCCCTGCCTCTGTAGCAGCTTTCGCATCTTTTTAGGGCTGGGGTTCGCCAGCATCAGCGCTCGGAGCCAGGCATCAGCCACTGAGACTCAACCCTCGGAGAGGCACGGAACGTTACGCATCGCCTCGTAGTACTTCCGGCGGAGGTCTCCGAGGGTATCCTTCTTTAGGTTGTGGTCTTGCACTACGTCCCCGGGTGCGTGGCCTGTCAGAACGTCTACCTCTAGCTTGCTGAGGCGGAGGGCTAGGTGGGTTGTGACCCCGTGCCTTATGATCCTCAGCTGGAACCTGTGTCCTAGGACCTCGCCCATCCTCCTGTAGATGTACTCTCTGAGGCGCCTGGGCTTCACGGGTATAAAGCGCTGACTCAGGACCCCCTGGCCCTTGACCTGAGTCTCCAACCACACATCCCTCCAGTGCATATATACCCTTCTAAGGTACCTAGCAGCCGCATCGGGGGGTGAAGCCGAAGAAGTCCCTCTTGTAGCGGCTATCGGCCATGGGAGCTATAACGCGCCTCTCCAAGTCAACCTTATCTACGGCTATGGTGTACAGCGTTTCTATCCTGAGCCCGCTCAAGGCGAGGTAGAGGAAGGCCCTGGCCGGGCCACTTAGATGCCTCTATGACACTACATATCTCATTCCAGGATGGGGCCCTAGTCTCTGCGCTGCGAGCCCAGAAACTCGGTAGCCTAGCGTAGAGGTCCTGGTCCTGGAGTATCTCCCTCACGAGTAGCCTAACGCTCTCAGCCATCTTCTGAGCAGCCTTAGGGCTCCTAGAAGCTATCTCCAGCAGAACACTACTAACAAGGCCAGGCGCCAGAACCCACCCCTAGCCAACTCTAAGAGCTTGATCAGTATGTGGTCTGGTATAGGCCTTAACCCGTGTCGTAGCTGGTAGAAGTACGCCCTTGACACACCTAGGTCCCTGGGCCTTACCCTGCCCCTCTCTGATAGTATGTTGATCAGTAGGCGCCTAGCCTCCTGTGGTGTATCAGCCGGCCTTGGAAGCAACCCGGCTACACCAATAGAATCCCGGCTATAAGAACTGGGATTGCCTCCTCCAGATGTAATACTCGATCAGCCAGTACTATTCCTGCTATACGCCTCCATGTTGCTAGTAGCGTATAACAAGAGTATAGCTGAGTGGGACTCTGATTGAAGAATAGGGTTAGAAGATGGTCGGATATTTGGTTGGTTTTGATGGTTTTGAGCCTTTGTTTGATAGTTTCTAGCACCGGGGAGGGGACTTGAACCCCCGACCACCGGGTTTAACCTTGCCCTGCTAAACCTTCTGGAAACGGCTCAAGGGTTATAGCACTTTATCTAACATACTCTACCCCATCTAGCTCTTTGAATTCTATATCCCCAGTAAGAAACCGTATATTAAGTCGCTTCGCGAGAACAAAGCCTAGCGCGTCTATGAGGGACAGGTTTCTACCCCGCTTCCTTAACTCAATTCGTAGCCTAGCTGCTCTAGCATAGTCATCATCCCTAGGCCCAACAATTGTTATGAAAGCCTAACAACCCTCAATATTTCAACAGCTCTCGCTTCACCATAGTCTCTCGCCAACACGTATGCGAGCTCCAGCATGTTAAATTCGCTGGTAACGAGATTCCTCCTGAGCATACTGCTCATAGGCAGGATTACCCTTAAGGATCTCCACTAGAGCGTAGGTATCGGCATAATAGCGCGGCAAGACCTCTCAGCCGTGTACACTCCTCAACTCATCCTTAAGTTTTTGAGCATCAACCTTCCACTCACTCAAAAACCCATAGACCCCCTCAATTCTCACCCTCACTCTAGCACCTTCGGGCAAGTCTAGCTTCCTCAAGGGACGCAGTACGCCCTCCTCATAAACAGCCTCTATAACCTTACTCAAACATAAGACACCATAATCTAAAATTAATGGAGAGGATTATTACACATTAACGCAGTAATTCTTTGGAGGCGCAGACCAGTGTCGTACCACTGCTCCAACCTCCAGTAACACTCTTATCCGCTTACCTTAGAACAACAGAGAACAAACCTACAGCAACAATACAATGCTACAGGCTGTCGCTAAGCCTGGGGAAGGCTCTCTTCTTACAAGACTTCCTCCTATGGCTTTCCTATGGCACCAACAGCCAGTGCTTGCTTCCTCAATTGACGTAGTGGAGTAGGAAATGCGAGAATCCTAGCTTTTGATGTCCTCTCATTAACTCCTTTGATCTCCCTAGTCTGAGAAGTGAGAATCGAATAACAATCCCAAAGGATATTGGTAGGTCAGCTGGTTGGATGGTCGGGTTTTGCGATCTACTAAGAGGCTGTAGTGTGGCGTGGCGCCGGGGAGGGGACTTGAACCCCCGACCACCGGGTTAACAGCCCGGCGCTCTACCTAGCTGAGCTACCCCGGCACCCTCTATTTCCTACTCGCCCGTGGTGGTTTTATTGCTTTCCTCGGCTTGGTGTAGTGATAGGGCGTTTAGCACGAAGTCGTACATCCCGTCCTTCTTCAACCCCCTCTCCAGCCTGTACAGCTGTTCTGGGGCTACTCCAAACCTCCTGGCTACCCTGTATGGGGCTTCGCCAGTGCCCCGGGCGTAGAGGAGTAGTATTAGGCTTCTTATGGCTCCTGGATGGGATAGCCTCCTCCTGAAGCTGTAGTGGCTTACGGCCTCCTCCAGGATCCTCGTGATGGGATAGCTGTCCTTCATCCAGGCTACAACCTCTCTGGGGAGCCTGACCTCCTTGGGCTTCCCCAAGCCGTAGACTACGACCAGGTCCTCAGACTTGACTTCAACCACTTTAGTTATGAATGGAGAACCAGCCAAACTCGGGGCACCCATGATAGACTCAACTAGACTATGGGATTATTAAAGTGAGTGCGATGAAGTCTTCAATCACTATCCAATAAGGGATACTTAAGTCCTGGAAGGTTCTCGGGGACGACTAGCCAGCCCTCTAAGGATTCTCAGGGAGTGTAGGAGCCCCTAAAGCGCCCCCCGCGAATCGGGGGCGCTGTGTGGTGGGCCCGGGGGGATTTGAACCCCCGACCTACGGGTCTGGAGCCTCG
>WANT01000015.1 GCA_015521685.1 Aeropyrum sp. | reverse complement strand
GCGACCGCGGCACCCGGAATAAGATAACATCACGTGTGGGGTGGATAAAGGTTTCGCCCTCCTTAGGCTAGACCCGCCCTCCGGGATACAGCCTGCGGAAGGCCCCTCTGCTGCTGTGAGGGGGGTCCCGGAGGGCGGGTCTAGCCTAAGGAGGGCGAAACCTTTATCCACCCCACACGTGATGTTATCTTATTCCGGGTGCCGCGGTCGCCTAGCCTGGCCAGGGCGCCGGCCTGCTAAGCCGGTGGGGGAGACCCCGCGCGGGTTCAAATCCCGCCCGCGGCGCCAATCAACCTATCACAAACAATCGTTACTCATCAATTATTCTAATTCAATAACTAAATGCGAAATGAAGCTATGATCGCTTTATTATATTGGACTAGAATTTATTTAGTACATTTTCTAGCGCATCGTTTTGCTGTGTTTAGAGTGTTTTTGGATCGTCTTCTACCTCCTAGTTCTTTGATAGTATATTAGATATGCTTAGTTTAGTTAGTGTGGATTTCTTAATATTGGTTTCCGACGTTTTTGTATTTCTTTGGTCTTTTCTAAGTATTGATCTATATTTCTTTATTTTTAACTTTACCGATTCGGGCCCACTTCAGCCTGGTGTTTGAATGGTGGGCAAGGTTTCTAGGCTTGGCTCGATGCTCCTGGTGGTTTTGTTTTTGCTGCCGCTAGCCCCCCATGTTCCGGTGAGCGAAAGCGTAGCTGCTCCAGCCACCCTAATTCTTACTGTTGACAGAGATTCGTTTAACCCTAGGGCTTTGGAGGCCATAGGGGGTAAGATTATATATGAGGTGGAGTTGGCGCCGGTGGTCATTGTAACAGTTCCAGGTAAGGCTGTCGGCCTCGTCTCGAAAATTTCGGGAGTAGTTAACGTGTCTAGTGATGGGGTGGTAAGGGCACTAGCATATAGCGGTGGGGATGCTATAGCTAGGCCTCCCTGGGCTGGCGGGGGCGGAGACCAGCCTGCTGAGGTCCTGCCTTGGGGCGTCGACTATATTGATGCAGAGCAGGTCTGGCCATCGGGCTATACAGGGTTTGTCGATGTTAATGGTGATGGCGATGGTGAGATCGAGGTTGCTGTTATCGATACTGGTGTCGATGCTGACCATCCAGACCTCTCGGCAAATATTGTCTGGGGTAAGGCTGTTCAGAATGGCAGAATAACTGATCGATACGATGATAGGAATGGGCATGGAACCCACGTGACCGGAACAATTGCAGCTATAGATAACGATATTGGCGTAATAGGAGTAGCGCCCACCGTGGAGATATACGCCATTAAGGCCCTCGGAAACGGCGGCTTCGGAAGCTGGAGCGACCTGATCATCGCCATAGACCTGGCAGTTAAAGGTCCAGACGGAGTTATAGACTCTGACGGCGACGGCATCGTAGCTGGAGACCCTGACGACGATGCACCAGAAGTAATTAGCATGAGCCTTGGAGGCAGCTCCGCCCCCCAAGAGCTGCATGACGTTATAATCGCTGCTTATAACCTGGGGATAGTTCTAGTCGCTGCCGCCGGGAACGATGGGGCGAGCAGCCCATCATATCCTGCAGCATACCCAGAGGTCATAGCAGTAGGGGCAATAGACTCTAACGGCCAGGTGCCTAGCTGGAGCAACAGAAACCCCGAGATTGCGGCCCCAGGTGTAGATATTTTAAGCACGTATCCCGACGACACGTACGAGACGCTGAGCGGTACTAGCATGGCTACGCCACACGTATCTGGAGTAGTAGCGCTTATACAGGCGGCTAGGCTGGCCAACGGGCTGCCACTGCTGCCGCCGGGTGGAGAGAACGACACTACCACGAGCACTGTTAGGGGAGTGCTGCACGTGACAGCCGTAGATGCTGGGGACCCTGGATACGATTCTCTCTACGGCTATGGAATAGTTGACGCATATAACGCTGTCAATACAGCGGTGCAGGGCTGAACCCCAGACCTTCCTTAAAGCTCCCCTAACTACCCATCACATTAGTGCTTTACTAAATAAATCTCCTAACTTGAATTCAAAGCCCTAAACACCAAGTCAGGCCTATCACTAACTATTGCGTCTACACCCAAACTGGCAACTCTTCTTGCCTGAGCAACGTCGTTAACAGTCCACACGGCAACCTTGAGACCCTCCTTCTTCAGAGACTCTACCACGCCGGGCCTTAGCGCTAGATCTAGCCTAATGCTTACGCCGTCGGCCCTGGCCTCTCTAACCAATCCAACTAGGTTTACCGGGAGTATGGTGAATGTAGCTAGCGTTTCGTAGCCAGCTAACTCCTTAATCCTGGCTAGAAGCCTGTGATCCCAGCCTGTAACGACTACCCTGCCACCCCATCCACTCGACTCGACCTCACCGATAAGCTCAAGGGGGTCGAGGTCCGGCTTTACGTCTAGCACGAGGACCTCGAACCCCATCTCGCCGAGCTTCGAGATCCAGCTTGACAGCCTCTCTGCCCTTCCAAGCGGGTCTCTATAGAAGAGCCGGTAGTCGATCGCGGAGAATATCCTCCCTAAGATGCTCGCCCTCCGTATTGACGGTGGTCCGTGGCGTGCGACTAACAAACCCTTCTCTCCAGTGACATCTACCTCTACAGCCTTGACTCCACTCCACCTATAGAATAGTGCTACCCTTAGGCTGTTAGCCCGATGGCCCACCACTAGCATTAGCGGCACCGCTCTAATCCCGGCTTCACCTAAGTTTGAGCAGCTATGGCATCAATAACTGTTATTGTCGAATGACTACATCTTAGGCCCCGCTTAAACCCCTCAGCCAGGCTATTATCAACTAAGTTAGGGTGTCCACCAGGGTGGAGTTTAGGCTTTGCGCCGACTTATTGTACACAGGGAGCGAGGTCCTCGATGATGGCTGTCTCCTCGTAAAAGATGGTTATGTAGCTAGAACCTATGAAGGCGGGGTCTTGAGAGCCGATATAGATCTTAAGGGTCTCGACAGCCTAGCGATCCCTGGCGTTGCGGACATCCATGTACACTTAAGGGGACTACAGCTATCGTATAAGGAGGACGAGTCTACGGGTACGGCTGCAGCAGCGTCGGGCTGCGTGGCTCTCGTGGCAGACATGCCTAACACTAGGCCAGAGCTTAGAGATCCAGCGAGCATAAAAATGAAGCTTTACAGCCTGGCCAACTCCTCCGTCGTAGACTACACCGTATACTCTGGAGTCCCTCTAGAGAAGGGGCTGGCCTTGGAGGTTGCATCAATGCCTATTGCTGGCTTCAAGATTTATCCAGAGGACCTCGTGAGGCCTGAGCTGGTAACGGAGGTGCTGGAAGCCGCGGAGGAGGCGGGACAACTAGTTGTCCTTCACCCTGAAGATGAGAACCTATTCCAGTCAGTGGACTACGGGTGGCGCCGGATGTACGCTAGGCCGTGCGCCTCTGAGGCTAGGGCCGTGGAGGCGCTGTTCGAGATCTCAAGGTCCTCAGGGTCCAAGCCTAAGGTGCATGTCACACATGCAACATGCCCTGAAACCGTGGAGGCCGCAAAAAAGAGGGGATGGACTGTCGACGCTACCCCACACCACCTATTCCTCGTCGAGGATGAGGTCGTTGGGCCTAGTGATTCTTGGAGCAAGGTGAATCCGCCCCTCAGAGGGCACATTGATAGACAACTCATCACCCAGAAGTTGTTGGAGGGCCTAGTTGATGCTATTGCCAGCGACCATGCGCCCCATCATCCCCGCGAGAAGTGGATGCCACCATACTCAGCACCCCCAGGGTTTCCCTGGCTAGAATGGTGGCCTGCCTTCTCAGCTTATAGGCTGTTGAGACTCGCAGGCTTGCCTATGTTTTATCATTTAGTCTCTAGGGCGCCCAACGAGATACTTGGCCTGAAGAAACCATGCCTCGATGATGGGTGCGAGGCAACTGCTTCGATCCTAGTTCTCAAGCGCACCCGCATCTATCACAAGGGCTACACTAAGGCCGCCTATACACCAGCCCTAGGGATGGAGAGCTACGACTGCCTTGCAACCATGATAAGGGGCAAGCTCGTATATACAGCATGGGGAGGCGTGGATGGAGGGTTTAAAGGCAGGCTTGCCACCGAGTCTCGAGACTAGCCTGGGCGGTCTGCGCTTTCCAACCCCAGTAGGAAACGCTAGCGGAGTCCTAGGATGGCACCCGGAAGAGGCGCGAACTGTTGAGGAGCAGGGAGGCGGCTTCTTCATAGCTAAGAGCGTTACATACAATCCCCGCAAGGGGTATCCACAGCCCCACATGGCGCCGACAAGGTCCGGCGGGCTTGTTAACGCCGTGGGACTCGCTAATCCGGGGTTCAGGAGAGCAGCGGAGATACTGAGGGAGACAGCCCGTAGGGCCGGCATACCAGTAATAGCAAGCATTGCTGGAGGACCTCCTGGTGAGTGGGTTGAGATGGCCTCGGCACTAGAGGAGGCTGGGGTAGCAGCTATCGAGCTCAACCTTAGCTGCCCCCACTTCAAGGGTGGGGGTCTGGAGCTCGGGCAAGACCCCTCGGCAGTTAAGACTGTAGTCTATGCTGTATCCTCAACGCTATCCATACCAGTATTTGCTAAGTTGGGTTTCAGCGATCGAGTCGTGGACGCCTCTTTGGTTGCATTGGAGGCGGGAGCCAAAGGCCTGACCTTAATAAATAGTGTGAGAGCCCTGAAAATCGATATTTACACGAAGAAGCCAATCTTGGGGAATATCTATGGAGGCCTCTCAGGCCCTCCTATTCACCCGCTAGCAGTGAGGACAGTGTACGACGTGTACAGGGAGACAGGAGCTGATATCTTCGCTGCTGGTGGCGTGGAGGATTGGGAGGATGCCATAGAGCTGATGCTGGCTGGCGCCAAGGCTGTTCAGATCGGCTCTTCTATAGTTGTACGAGGACCTCAAGTCTTACGGAATGTTGTTGAAGGTATTAGGAGGTACCTGTGGGTCGAAGGGATAGATAGTGTTGCGCATATAGTGGGTCTAGCCCACAAAGCCTGAACACTGATTTTAAGGTCGTTACTAGGGGGGCCCTTACCTACACAATTCCATAATGGCTAGATGGGAAGAGAAGATGGGATGCTGGTACCCTTACCTACAGGTTTTTCGTGGTAGCTAGGGCTAAGGCTCCTCGGTATCTGTACTTCCTCCATAGCGGCGAAAGTATTTCTCCTTATAGATTTTAAACATTAAATAATAGTGGTTATAAAACCCCTGAAGCGGGAAAATCTTGATGACTACTTCGGGGTGTGTTTAGGGTGGGAGAATCCCGCAACCAGCTCCTCCTAGCGGGAGCCGCCCTCCTGCTCGCCATAATAATAATCGGGGCCGCCTTCTTCATACTCGGTGATAGGGGAGAAGAAGGTGCCACAGCCACCGAGACTGGAGCCAGGGAGGGTGCTGAGGCTGGCGAAACTCCAGCGGAGGAGGTCGAAACACTAGTTATTGGAGCCCCTCTCAGCCTCTCAGGGAAGTACGCTAAGGAGGGCGAGATGAGCCTAATGGGCGCTCTTGCAGTAGTGAATTGGATCAACGATCAGGGCGGCATAAAAGTTGGCGGCAAAACCTACAAGCTCGAATTCATATTCTATGATGACGAGTCGAACCCCGATAGGGTTGTGAGCCTTGTCGAGAAGCTTATAGCAGAGGACAATGTGAACTTCCTCCTAGCGCCTTACAGCAGCGGCTTGACAGCCAAGGCCGCCCCCATAGCCGAGAAATACGGGGCGATTATGCTTAGCCACGGTGGTGCGAGCGACAAGATATTCACACAAGGATACGAGTTCATAGTCCAGATACTAACGCCAGCCAGCAGGTACTTCGTGAGCGTTCTCGACATGGTCAAGGCTATAGACCCGGAGGCGAAGACGGTGGCAATAGTGTACAAGGAGAGCGAGTTCGCCAGGACTGTGGCTGAGGGTGCGAAGAGCTATGCCGAGAGCCTGGGCTTCGAAGTGGTATACTTCAAGAGCTATCCTGCGGATGCTCAGGACCTCACCCCAGTGCTACAACCGCTTAAAGACATCAACCCTGACGTCCTCATTGGGGGAGGCCACTTCGCCGACGGACAGCTACTCGCCAGGCAGCTCTACGAGCTGGGCATCAAGCCCAAGCTTATAGGACTTCTGGTAGCTCCTGCAATACCCGACTTCTACGATAACCTAGGTGAGGCTGCTGAGGGGATAGTGTATCCAAGCCAGTGGGAGCCTAAGGTCAAGTACAGCCCTGACAACGTGCCTGAAGGCTACGAGTGGTACGGGCCCACAGTAGAGGAGTTCATACAATACTTCAAGGAGGTGGCTAGGGAGAGAGGTAAGGGAGACATCATGCCAAGCTACCATGCCGCCGACGCGGGAGCAGCCATTCTATTCCTTGCTAAGGCTATAGAGAAGGCGGGAAGCCTAGATCCAGAGAAGGTTAGGGAGGCTATGAACGATCTAGCCCTTTACACCTTCTACGGCAAACTCAAGATAGACCCTGAGACGGGATTGCAGGTTGGCCACGACATGGTTGTAGGGCAGTGGCAGAACGGGAAGAAAGTCATAGTGTGGCCTAGGGAGGCAAGTGAGGCTGACCCCCTCTACCCCCTACCCGGATATAGCGGGTAGAGCCGGGGAGAGATTCGCAACCCTTCACACTAATGGGGGAAATCCGATACCGTTTTTCCCCTCCTACCCCTCCCCGGCCCATTGATCTGTGTGGTGTGAGGTGTGGGTATTTGCCCGGGGGTTAGTGTAGGTGGTGGTTGTACTTGGAAGTAGGCCAGATATTCGCGACTATACTTTACGGAACCCTCATCGGAGTAATATATGGAGTAGCGACGGTGGGGCTTAACGTAATATTCGGCGTCCTCAGGATTGTTAACGTCGGCCACGGAGCCTTCATAATGGTGGGCGCTTACACAACCCTAGTCCTCTACGGCTCTCTAGGCGTTCCTCCCCCTATAACCATCGCAGCCAGCATACTCCTGGGCGCCGTGCTAGGCCTAATAACATACTATCTTGTTATCAAGCATCTGGTAGACGCTCCTGAGCTTGCAACCCTTATAGCGACATTCGCTATAGGAATACTGCTACAAGAGACCGTAAAGGCGATATACGGCTCTGACACGAGGGGGTTCTCGTGGAACCTGGGCTTCGCCGAGGTCCTCAACGTCAACATAGTCTACTCTAGGCTTGCAGCTGCACTTCTAGGCCTGCTACTCCTCATAGCCCTCTATGCACTCATCTACAGGACTAAGCTGGGTCTTGCTATGAGAGCGGTTGTGCAGGATAAGGAGGGGGCTATGGTTGTCGGCATAAACGTGGATAGGATATATGCTCTAAGCTATACGCTGGGGATCATGATAACTGTTGCCAGCGGCAGCGTACTCGCAATCTACCTACAGAGCGGTATCCACCCCTACATGGGGGAGATCTACACTCTGAAGGGCTTCGTCATAGCGGTTATGGGCGGGCTTGGAAGCATTATTGGCGCGTTCGTAGCTGGAGTACTCTTCGGGCTATTCGAGAATGCGAGCTACCTCATACTTAGCCAGATCGAGGGTATACAGCCCTTAGTGCTAACTAGGAGCATCGCCTTCCTACTACTCCTCACAATACTCCTCCTAAAGCCCACCGGGCTCTTCAGGAGGTGAGCCTATCGTGACCGTGATAGATTGGTTCGCGCTGAGGACCTCCCTCAAGAGGGCCGCCCCCGCTCTCGCCCTCTACACGATACTACTCATCCTGTACTTCGCAGTCCCGGGCAAAAGCCAGCTAATAGCGCAGATACTATTCTACGCCGTCCTAGGGCAGGCATTCAACATATTTATGGGGATGACAGGATACGTGGACTTCGGCTACGTGGCATTCCTGGCAGCTGGCGCGTACGGATTCAGCATAGCCATACTACTTCTGAGCGGGGTTGGAGGCGGGTGGATGTTCATACCTCTGGGGCTCCTCATCGCCGCCATAATAGCAGCTAGCCTAGCTGGCCTGGTAGGAGCTATAGCCCTTCGCCTCAGGGGAGCCTACTTCGCCATAGCAACCATAGGCGTAAATGAGGGCTTGCGCTATCTTGTGGAGGGGCTCAACATACTCGGGGGCAGTATAGGGCTCTACATCGTCAAGGATATGAAGGAGCTCGTCGGTAGGGAGGGATATCAGCTGGCGGCAACCACGCTAGCCGACATGCTCATGTTCCTCCTGGCAGGTGTCGCGGTACTCACAACATCCCTCATACTATCAACACGGATGGGCTTCGCCCTACAAGCAATTAGGGAGGATGAGGATGCCGCTAGAGCTCTCGGCATCAACGTAACCAAGTATAAAATCGCCGCATTTATGATCAGCGGAGTGCTGGGCGGGGCACTAGGAGCGCTCAACTGGGCTCTCAAGGGGGGTGTGGTGGAGCCAGCCCAAGTATTCCTAATACTATACACGGTGGAGGCTATAGTCATAGTGATGCTGGGCGGGGCGGGTACCCTGCTAGGACCCATCTTTGGGGCGCTCATCTACATAGGGCTGAACTTCACCAGCAACGTATACATAGCACCTGTACTCGAGTCCGCTGGCATAAAGGCCACAGGCCTACATCTCATAATACTAGCACCGATCCTCCTAGCCGTGATCATCGCGGCCCCCCAAGGACTCGTTGGGGCAATCAGATCGAGAGCTCCCAGCCGGCTAAGAGAAATAGTAGTGTAGGGGGTGGGCCTTCATGGGCGAACTGTTGAGAGTTGAGTCGGTGAGCAAGAGGTTCGGAGGCGTTGTTGCCCTAGATAAGGTCAGCTTCAGCGTGGATGAGGGAGAGCTCATAGCCATAATAGGGCCCAATGGCTCTGGGAAGACCACGCTATTTAACGTAATCAACGGGATACTCAAACCCGATGAGGGTAGGGTCTACTTCCTCGGCCGCGATATAACGGGTCTTCCTCCCTATGCCCGGGTGAGGCTGGGGATTGCGAGGACCTTCCAGGTGCCTAGACCATGGCCCGGTCTTTCCGTGCTCGAAAACATTGCTATAGGCGCGCTCTTCGGCAGCGGTGGGAGAGGGCTGGGTGTGGCAGAAGCGCTATCCCAGGCAAGGAATATCATAAGAGTTGTGGGGCTTGAGGGTAAGGCTGAGGTCCTGGCGGGGCAGCTAACCGCTCCTGAGAAAAAGCTCCTCGAGCTAGCCCGGGCTATAGCTATGAAGCCCAGGCTCCTCCTCCTAGACGAGATTGTCGCAGGAATGAGCCCGAAGGACGCTGACAGGGTGGTGGACACTGTCAGGAAGGTTAGGGACGAGTACGGTATAACTGTTGTGAGCATGGTGGAGCATGTTATGAGGGTTGTGGCTAGGTTTGCAGAGAGGGTTATAGTTATGCATCAAGGTAGGATCCTCCTGGAGGGATCCCCTCACGAGGTTTTGAGGCATCCGAAGGTAGTTGAGGTATACCTGGGTGTCGCGCCATGACCAAGCAGCTACTAGTGGTTGAGAACTTGGAGGCTGGTTACGGGGAAATGCAGGTACTCTGGGGAATCTCCCTCTCAGTAGCTGAGAGAGGTATTTCCGCAGTACTAGGCCCCAACGGGGCGGGCAAAACTACGCTGTTGCGGGCTGTTGCCGGCATAATTAGGCCCTGGTCGGGGAGGATAACCTTCTCCGGCGAAGATGTAACACTGAGCCCTCCTCACGTGAAGGTTGGGAAGGGCCTCGTCCTCGTCCCCGAGGGCCGCCATCTATTCCCTGAGCTCAGCGTGGAGGAGAACCTGCTGCTGGGGGCATACACAAAGCTGGGCCGCTACAACTTAGAGGAGAGCCTAGACCTCGTCTACAGCGTATTTCCCAGGCTCAAGGAGAGGCGTGAGCAGAGGGCTGGAACTCTGAGCGGGGGAGAGCAGCAGATGCTTGCGATAGGTAGGGCTTTGATGGCTAGGCCTACTCTGCTAATGCTAGACGAGCCTAGCCAGGGGTTGGCGCCTAAAATCGCTATAGAGATACTTGACATCCTGCAGAGGCTGAGAGGCGAGTGGGGCCTCTCAATACTCCTGGTGGAGCAGAACATTGTGAAGAGTCTAGAGATAGCTGACTACGCCTACGTTATAGAGCAGGGCAGGGTCGTGCTGGAAGGCGAGCCAGAGGAGCTCTCAAAGAAGGGGGACTTAATCAAAGCATACCTAGGAATATGAATGCCGCCTAAAAGAGTGAAGCTAGCCAGCAATACAACATGCGTATTTTCCAGGCCCACACAACTCCACAGTATTTCACACAAGCTAGGAATCAGAGGGCGAGGTGAGACGCTCAATACCTTATCATCCATCCAGCAACTGCGAACAATACTGCGATCAATGTTACTAGAGTTATATGGAGAGCCATGTCCACCAGATTAATCTCCCCTGTCTGCCTATACCTCCTTATAATTCTCATCCTAGCATCTACAGCTAGCAGCACAGTAGCGGCAAGGAGGACAAGCTTCAAGGTTATAGGGCTCCACCACCCAATAGGTCCTCGAGGCCATCCAAGAGCTAGAGCCATATACACACCCGTAACCACAGCTATTAG